>CAMCYA010000062.1 GCA_945883675.1 Bifidobacterium breve | reverse complement strand
CACCAATCCCAATCATTCACTGTCCTTCATGTGGTGAAGTTCCTGTGCCGTTAGCTCAACTGCCGCTCACTTTGCCTGATGCTGAAGGCTTAGATTTGAAACCAAAAGGGACATCGCCACTTGGTGCTGCAACCGATTGGGTAAATGTTAAGTGCCCTAAATGCTCTGCAGATGCAAAGCGCGATACAGACACTATGGACACATTTGTTGATTCATCTTGGTATTACCTGCGTTATGCCGATCCAACTAATGCCAATGAACCTTTCTCTAAAAAATCCGTTGATACGTGGTTGCCGGTAGATCAGTATGTGGGTGGAGTGACACACGCAATTTTGCACTTACTCTACAGTCGCTTTTTTACCAAAGTTTTAAACGACATGGGAATGGTTGACTTCAACGAACCATTTACACGACTTCTAAATCAAGGCATGGTCGTAATGGATGGTTCTGCGATGTCAAAGAGTCGCGGCAACTTAGTTCGTCTTTCTGATGAGTTGGAAAATCATGGTGTGGATGCGATACGTCTTTCAATAGTTTTTGCTGGACCACCAGAAGATGATGTTGATTGGTCTGATGTTTCACCTTCTGGTTCGGTTAAGTTTTTAAATCGTGCGTGGCGCCTATCTGGTGATGTAACTAGTGCGCCGGGTGTGGACTTTAGTAAGGGAGATTTGGCTCTACGTAAAGCAGTGCACAAAGCGTTGCATGATGCATCCTTTGCCGTTGAATCATTTAGATTCAATGTTGCAGTAGCTCGAGTGATGGAGTTAGTAAATGCAACTCGTAAAGCTGTAGATTCTGGATGCGGTCCGGCAGACCCTGCTGTACGTGAAGCAGTTGAGGCAATTGCAATCATGCTTTCACTTGTTGCACCCTTTACTTCTGAAGAGATGTGGGAGCGCCTAGGGCATAAGCCTTGCGTCGCACTTGCTGGCTGGCCAACAGTTGATCCAGCTTTACTTGTTGCTGATGCTGTAACCGTAGTCGTACAGATAAATGGAAAAATCATTGACCGAATCGATGTTGCACCAACAATTACAGATGCTGAGTTAAAGGCTTCTGCAATGGCGCTTCCTTCAGTTATCGCTGCATTATCTGGAATGACTGTAAATAAGGTAATCACTCGAGCTCCAAAGCTAGTTAATATAGTTATCAACAGTTAAAACTTACCTGAAGTAGTACTATTCAAAAGGCGTTGAAAATGCGCCTATGGAACATCTAAGAAATGCCTATGAAACAATTTCAAACTGGTGGTTTGACCTTCACTACACTCCAAATCAAAAGCGTGGTCTCTTAGCAATAAGTCTCATACTTTTAATCATCTCTTTCTTCATTGTGGTTCGCGGAAATACACAACCACCAGAAGTTGAAGTGACCTCACCAGTAATCGTGCAAGAAGTTGAAATATTCGTAGATGTTGCAGGCGCGGTTAACAATCCTGGTGTCTATTCACTTTCTGGCAAATCTCGCGTCATCGATGCGATCAAAGCAGCAGGAGATAGCGCTCCGGGAGCAGATTTGAGCACAATTAATTTGGCCCGAATTGTTAGCGATGGTGAGCAAATTTATGTTGACTCTTCTATTTCTAGCAATTATTCGGGATCGGTAAAAAGAAATGTAAGAACAGGTCCAATAAATTTGAATCGAGCGACAAAAGCTCAGTTGGATACTCTAGATGGAATAGGTCCCGTTATTGCTCAACGAATAATTGACTTTCGAAAAGTGAATGGCCCATTTCTAACTATTGATGACATCCAAAAAGTCAGCGGAATTGGTACTGCAAAATTCGCGCAGATCAAAAGCAAAATACAGGTCTAGTTGATTACAGGGCAGTTGCCCTGGGTGGAGCAGTGTGGTGCGGTGCACTTTTCCAAAGCGCGGTGGCGCCTTGGAGGGTTTCACTCGCAGCATTACTACTGTGCGTTTTATCAATCTTTAGCAAAAAGACACGATTTGTTGTTTTAGTCTTTGCACTCCTAGTCGGATCAACTGCCATGTCATTGAGGCAGGCTTCTATTGAGAACTCTACAATTCAAGAGTTTTTTGACTCATCAGTGGATTTTCAAGCACAAGTCATCACTGATCCAAGTTATTCAACCTCTGGCAACTACTCCTTTTTGGTACGACTCCTTAGTTTTAAAGATGATCGGAATGAGTTCTTTTTGCGCATTCCCATTCGAATTATTACTCGAGAGAAAATAGAGCTATTGCCTGGTCAATTAATTAATGCAAATGCGCGTGTGATCGAAAGTAAAGAGAGGCGAGTTGCCGCCTTGTTCATTGTTGATCAAAAGATCGCAGCGATCACCCAACCGTCTAGGTGGGCCTCGTCGCTGGGTGCAATAAGAAATGGTCTTCGAGATCACTCAGGTGATGGAGATGCAGGCTCTTTAATCCCAGGAATGGTTCTTGGTGATACATCCAAGCAAACCCCAGTTTTTAAAGAGCAGATGAAGAGATCTGGGTTAACGCATTTAGTTGCTGTTAGCGGGGCTAACTTTGCAATTGTTTCGTCATTTGTTTTGTGGTTAATGCAGTTTCCCATTAAGAACAAGAGATACCGTCTGGTTGCAACTTCAATTGCACTAATTTGCTTTATTGCACTTGTTCGCCCTTCACCATCTGTACTTCGTGCAGCAGCGATGGCAGCAGTATTAATCTTTGCTCAGGCCAGTAATCGCGCAGCTGACTCCTTACCCGCACTTGGTTTTGCGATGGCAGCAGTCGTCATCGGAGATCCATGGCAAGCACGAGATGCAGGATTCGCACTCTCAGTTTTAGCTACTGCAGGGTTACTCCTATGGGCACCAATTATTAGTCAGAGGCTTCCAGTAAATCGAAAATTTGCCGGTGCTCTTGCACCGCCCATCGCTGCAATGATCTTTTGTTCTCCAGTAGTAGTGGCATTATCAGGTTATCTATCCCCAATGAGTATCGTTGCAAACATACTTGCTGCACCAGCAGTTGCACCAATAACTATTGTTGGTTTCATTGCGGCGCTGGTCGCTCCTTTTGCA
>CAMCYA010000061.1 GCA_945883675.1 Bifidobacterium breve | reverse complement strand
AACAGCCAGCTTCTGATGCTTCGGAAAAAATCCATATCGTCTGGAACGGTGAAATCTATAATTATCGTGAACTTCGCTCTGAGTTAGAGCAACGAGGCATTCACTTTCGCGATTCAAGCGAATCTGAAGTAGTCATTAATCTGTACCTTGAGTTTGGTTTGGACTTCATCAACCAACTAAACGGAATGTTTGCAATAGCCATTCATGATTCACGCGATAAATCTCTTCACCTAATCCGTGATAGAATGGGCAAGAAACCCTTGTGGATTTCGCAATTAAATGACGGGACGCTGTTCTTTGCATCCGAAGTACGCGCCTTAATGTTGGCACGACCAGATCGCACATTGCGCACTGACATGGTGGCTGAGGTCATGCAATACGGCTACATAAATGCCCCATATTCAGCATTCAATGAGATAACTCAAGTGCCACCAGCATCAGTTCTTACCTGGCAAGACGGAAAGACAAATACTAAAAGGTATTGGGAGCCAAATTTCGATACCAAAGTTCAAATCTCGTATGATGAAGCTCTTGAAGTTACAAAAAAGCTAATAGAAGAAGCTGTCTCCAGACGCCTAATCTCTGAACGCCCACTTGGATCTTTCCTAAGTGGAGGCTATGACTCAACTGTAGTTACCGCCTATATGGCAAAGTTGATGAGCGAAAAAGTACAGACGTATTCAATTGGTTTTCATAGCCCGCAATTCAACGAAGCACATCACGCAAAGCAAGTTGCTAATTACCTAGGGACGAATCACCACGAAGAGATTCTCAGCCCAGATCCAGCGCTAGTGGTTGAAAAAATCTCAAAAGTTCTTGATCAACCATTCGCAGATTCTTCTATTGTGCCAACATATTTGCTGGCTAAATTCGCACGTGAAAATCTTATCGTTGCTCTAGGTGGGGATGGTGGCGATGAAGTATTTGGCGGCTACGACCGTTACTTAGCAGCGCCTGTGATGCAAAAACTCAACCCATTACTAGGAATGGCTCGCTCTGGATTGAAAATCGCTGGACAACAATCCTTTGGTAACGCTCGCAAAGTTAATCGTGTTGGTTCACAGCTCTCACCAAAGGCATCACTTGCAGCTAGATACAGTTCAATTTTATCATTAGCTCAACCTGCTGATTTATCTACACTTCTTAATCCAAGCTTCCAAACTAACGCTGCAGAAATCGCAAAGCTGAATCAGTTTGAAGCTGGAAAACTTTCTTCGTTTGATCGGATGATTCGATCTGATCTTTATTCATATTTACCAGGAGACCTACTTGTAAAAGTTGATATTGCAACGATGGCAAATAGTCTTGAACTTAGGTCACCTCTGTTGGATGTAAATGTGATCGAATGGGGCGTTTCACTGCCCCGCAAGTACAAGATCAAAGGTATTGAAACCAAACACATTCTCAAGGATGTAGCACGCTCATTAGTACCAGCAAATCTGATCGATCGCCCAAAGATGGGTTTTGGTATTCCAAGAGCCGAATGGTTGCGGACAGAAATGAAAGAATTAGTAATCGACACATTAACGGACACAACTGCCAGCCAGCGTGGTTGGCTAGATCCAGTTCAGGTGAAAAAGGTATTGGATATTCATATGTCTGGCCAAGACAAAGACAATCTGATTTGGCCGATGTTAATGCTAGAACTATGGGCTAGGACTTGGCTCGATTAGCAAGCAGTTTTTTGTAAAGCAGTTCATGATCATTGATTAACCGATCCACACCAAAGTTTAACAGCGTAAATTCTTGTGCAGAGGCTCCCATTCGCGCCCGCAACTCAGTGCTTTTTGCTAGTTTTTCTAGAGCATCAGCGATTTCTTGCACATCTAGATCAGTAACAAATCCAGTAACACCATCTATAACTACCTCGGGCACTGAACCAACTCTTGTTGTTACTACTGGTAATGATGACATTCCAGCCTGAATTAGGCTTAGGGGGGTACCCTCATTATCACTTGTTAGAATAACAATATCTGCGGCGGCTAAAACTCTTTCAATATTGTTTTGCCAACCCAAAATCTTTACGGGTAAATCTTCGTCGGTAATTCTTCCACTACAACTTTCCAATGACTCACCGTCTCCAGCGATGAAGAATTCAATATCTAATCCTCGTCTTTCTATTTCACTCACAACATCCAAGAATCTATCGGGGCGCTTGATACGTGTAACACGACCGATAAAGGCACATTGCAGTTTTTGTGAGGATAAGCCATAGAAATCTTGCGAGGCTATTTTGTTTGGTAAACCACTAATTTGTAAACCTGGTGGCATCAACGAGAACTTCTTTATTGTGCCCACTCCTGCTGCCAATAAATCTTGTCTAACCTTCTCACCAACAGCTAGGAGCTGATGAGAAAACATCGCTAAAATCTTTTCGGCTAGCACGACTAGAAATCTTTTGAATGAACCGAAGTAGCCATTGAGTAAATGACCGTGAAATGTATGGACACGGATTGAAGGATGAAAAGAAACAATGGATGCAATACGCCCCAGGAAGCCAGCTTTTGCGGTGTGGGTATGTATGACATGAGGTTTGAAACTTCTAATTTCTTTGATTAATGATAAAAAAGCCTTTATATCTCCGCGAAGACTGACCCTCCGGCCAAATCCCTCGATACGTAAAGCGGTTACATCCGTCGCAATAGTGTCTAAGTAGTCTGCTTCATCATCAGCACAAAAACCTGTATACAGTCGATGATCGAATTCGGTATTGTGTAAACCTCGCATTAACCCGGAGACCTGTACGGCTGGGCCGCCCACATTCATGCGGGCAATAATTCGCATCACTCGAATCTGGCTTGCATCCTCGGTCCTCACACTCCTATCTTCCCCTAAATTCCCACTAGACGGGCGTAAAGCCCTATTCGTAAGTTGGCACCCAATTGCGTGTGAGAGGTTAGGATTTCACCCGTGAGCTCCCAACAATCTAAAGTTCTGGCAATTATCGGTCAAGGTTATGTTGGTCTCCCTTTGGCAATGGCTGCCGCCGATGCAGGCTGGATCGTAATCGGCGTCGATAATTTTGCAGCCAAAGTTGATCAAATCAATGGGGGTGCAAGCCCTGTTGAAGACGTGTCAGACCAGCAACTTCAGACCGCAATTTCAAATGGTCTTTACAGGGCAACGACTGACTTTT
>CAMCYA010000060.1 GCA_945883675.1 Bifidobacterium breve | reverse complement strand
TATGAGGGACAGTGAGCGCCCACACAACGACAAGTGCCATCCAGAAGAAATCATCGTTGAATTCTTGTCCACGAATTGCTAAAACACCCGCAATAAAAAAAGTTCCTAGTAGCGCTGGAATTCCTGGAATCACAGCCTTAAGGAATGCTGATTGAGTTTTCTCGTCTGCATAAGCGCGCTGTGATGTCTCTAGCGAAAGAGTCAGGCGAGCGGTATGTCGCATCGCATGCCAGCATCCAAAGTAGAGAGCGAAGGCGATCAGCGGTGGCGTAAGAAGCGCTAAAGCAAGAAGCAATCCGATATCAACGGCTTCTCGATAACGTTTCCTCACCATTAATCGCGCGATTGATACACACGCAACCGTAATAACTGCCGTCAGAATTTCTTGGTCATACCCCTGGTGCCAGTTAATCAGTGCGGGATTTACCTGTGCCAACGCATCGGTACTTGCGCTATTAACTAGTGGAATGAGCACCGGGATTGAACCAGCGCTGATCGCATAGATTGCGCGAGGAAGTCGCATTGACGCTGGACGCCTGCGATCAAGTTCGCTGATAAATGCAGCATCACCGATCCCAAAGTGGACTGCGCTCATCACCAACACAAAGATGAAACCAATAACATTGAAGTTCAAGATCGCAATCACAGCCACGATCGCAACTAGAACATAGATCGCGATAAAACCCGCCATCACAAGCGGTCGTGATTTCGGCAACGTAACAAGATGATCAAGGGCCCCATGTGGGATTCCTATAGCGAGGGCAGCAATAGCAATCGCCACCTGCCACTGCATAGAACTTTCTCCCAATGTTTGCGAGAAGATCAATGAAAGGATTATTCCAGCGAGGATAGCGACACTTGAAAAACTCCTGATGCCTTCAAAGAGTTTCACCTCACCAGATTTCATGTCTAACCCCCTTGTAACCAACCCTACCAAAGGGGTTTATGAGAAGATTCGGCGTGGCAAAATTTGGATACATGGCGATGCTCGCCTTCACTGTCTGTGGTTCGTTCTGGCTAGAAGTGGTCTTAAAGACTGGTGTTTTACGCCGTTGGAAGCGAGCGCTCATCAGCATCCTTCCTGTCAGTTCAGTCTTTCTCGTCTGGGATGCATACGCGATCGCTCAGGGTCATTGGTTTTTTAACCGTGAGCGGATGCTTGGTATTTATGGACCATTTGATATCCCTCTTGAAGAATTTCTCTTCTTCATTATTGTTCCCATGGCGGCGATATTAACTATCGAAGGCGTAACAACGGTAAAACCTCATCTGCGCGAAAAAGAGTTCGGAAAGGATGAGAAATGATCTATAGCGACCTTGCAATCGCCGCAGTTCTCATCGCTGTAATGGTTGATTTATTCGTTTTTAAAAATTCACTACTCACTCGAGTTGCTTTTTGGATTTCTTACTCAATTATTCTCCCCTTCCAATTGATCACAAATTGGTGGCTTACCCACTACCGCGCAGATGGCCAGGCAATTGTTATGTACGACCCAAATACGATTATTGGTACCCGCATAGCCGCAGCCCCGCTTGAGGACCTGCTCTTTGGCTTTGCCCTCATCCTCTCAACCATGGGGCTCTGGGAATTCTGGGGCAGGCGTGGATTCCAGCGAAATAAGTAAGCCTGACCCGTTTTTTCAGTGTAACGATTTGGATACAAAGGCTAAAAACCGGTCCGTTGCGAGCTCTTTTTTTCGTATTTGAAGGCGGATTCGTTAATCTCAGTCTGGGGACAGTGTCAACTTCCCCCTCGAGAGTGAGGAAATTCAATGAAGAGAATGAAGATTGCATCAGTGGCGACTTCGGCACTGCTCTGCCTATCTGTATTGAGCTTTTCTGCTGCACCGGCAAATGCTGCAGCTGATCGCTCAGGTAAGCCATGTTTTATTCAGGGTCAAGTATTTAGCTCTGGTGGAATGACGGTTACGTGTTCAAATGAAACTGGAACTTTAAAGTACACAAAAGCTGTAAAGCTCAGTGGTTCACTTACTGTTGTTTGTGGTGCTACCGAAGCATGGTGTGCTGCAATGACCGGAGCCTTCACAAAGAAGACCGGCGTGACAACAAAGTTTGTACGACTATCTTCAGGTGAAACTGTTGCACGTCTAGATGCAGCAAAAGCAAATCCTGAGTTTGATGTGTGGCATGGCGGCCCAGCTGATGGTTTTGGGGTAGCACGCATCAATGGACTTATTGATAAGTATGTTTCTCCAACACGCTCCGCGATTCCAAAGAAATACCAAGATCAAGATGGTTTCTGGACTGGCGTATATGTTGGTGCCCTTGGATTCTGTTCAAATACAAAGGAGCTCAAGCGCCTTGGTGTGAAGGTACCTACTTCTTGGGCTGATCTTCTCAATCCAAAGTTAAAGCGCAACATTTCAACCGCGCACCCTTCAACATCAGGAACTGCATTCACGACTCTTTGGACACAGGTAACTCGTCTTGGTGGAGAAGATGAAGGCATGGCTTACATGGCCAAGTTCCATAACAACGTCTTGCAGTACACAAAATCAGGCGTTGGCCCAGTTGCCATCACTGGACGCGGTGAAGCTGCCGTTGGACTTGTGTTCTCACATGACTGTGTTGCAGGACAAGAACAAGGTCTTCCATTGAAGGTCTCATTCCCATCAGAGGGAACAGGCTATGAAATTGGTGGAGTCGCCCTTATCAAGGGTTCAAAGAATCCAGATGCTGCGAAGGCATACATTGACTTCACACTTTCATCTGAAGCCCAGAACCTAGGGCCAACAGTTGCTGCGTATCAGGTTCTCACAAACCCTAAGGCTAAGTACGACCGCCGTATGGTCACCTTGTCAAAACTCAAGATCGTTGACTACGACTTCGAGAAGGCAGCCGCTGCAAAGAAGGCACTTACTACAAAGTTTGATGCCACAATCGCAGCTGCTCCAAAGTCATAAAGAAAAACCAAATAAGCATGTAGTGAAACTGGGAGATGGAGCGAATTTATCTCTTCATCTCCCAGTTTCACCATGGTTGCAAAATTTGATTGAGCACGCCACATTCCTGTGAGATTGATTGCGAGGCAAGACCATTACAACGACAGTTAATGTTGCGAAACCTACTAAAGCGCTGAAGAAGAAGAGTGGTATCAAACTCGACATTGGCACAAAAACTATATTGATTATCAGTGTCTTTCTTCTCTTGCTCATGGTTGTCTTTCCTCTACTCAATATTTTTACTCGCGCCTTTGATGAATCAGGCAAAGAAG
>CAMCYA010000059.1 GCA_945883675.1 Bifidobacterium breve | reverse complement strand
CGGTTCCACTCAAGTACAAAAGCGGCGTAAAGAAGTCGTTGTAGACGAAAACGCCGGTAAGGATAATGACCGTCCCTGTTACTGGGCGCAACAGTGGCAAGACAACTTGAGTAAAAGTCTTCACTTTTCCTGCACCATCAATTGCCGCTGCCTCTTCATATTCTTTAGGGATATTTCGCAAGAATGCTGTGTACAAGAAAACCGCAATCGGCATTTCACGTCCAATATAGAAAATAATCAGTGAGGGAAGAGTTCCAAGTAAGCTTAAATCTCTAAACGTGATATACAGTGGTAACAAGGCAAGTTGATAGGGAATAAGCAGTCCACCAATTACAAAAAAGAAAAGTGATTTAGACCACCGGCTTGTAATCCGGGCTAACGGATAACTCGCAAATGCAGCAAATAAAACTATGAAAATGACGCTTGTTACAGTCACAATTACGGTATTAGTAACAGCGCCGAATAAACCTCCCTCAATCCATGAATCCGTGAAATTTTTAAGTGTTGGTTGGGTGGTTGGGGTGTAAACCGAATCGAGATTTGTAGTTTTTCTGATCGCCAGATTTATGAGAATGTAAACGGGGAAGAGAAACAAGGCTGCGAGACCTATTAGGATTACCTCAAGAGAGAAGGTTTTCCAGGTATAACGATTCATGATTTATCAATCTTGGAGATAAGGAAGTACTGAATCGCAGAAAAGATGGAAACAAAAACTGTTAGAAGAACGGCCAGTGCAGTACTGTAGGCAAACTCACCAAAGAGAAATGCGTTTCTGTACATTAAGGTAGAAATTGTTTGCGATGCGACTCCTGGTCCACCGCCTGTGAGAATGAAAACTTGATCAAATAGTTTAAATCCGCCGATGATCGATAACATTAAAGTGACTGTGATTGCGGGATAAAGAAAAGGTCTAACCACGAACCAGAATCTATTCAAATAATTGGCACCGTCAATCTCTGCTGCCTCTATGAGTTCCTTGGGCACTCCTTCTAGGCCTGCAAGGTAAATCACCATTGAATACCCAGCAAATTGCCAAATAACTACAACGATAATCGAATTAAGAACAATCGATGGATCCCCAAGCCAATCCCGAACAAGGCCTTCAAGCCCTAGGAGTTGAAGTAGACCATTAATTGGTCCGTTCGGTGCATACATGTATTGCCAGAGGTAGGCCGTTGCAACGGGAGCCACGACTGCCGGAGCAAAGAAAAGAGTACGCAATAAATTCCGAGACTTAACTTTAGAAAAAAGACCCAGTGCCAGTAATAGGCCAACCAGATTTTGAAAGACGGTGATTCCAATAGCGATTATAAAGGTGTGTGATAACGCGCCAAGAGTATCTTGATCTTCTAACACCCGTCGAAATTGAGCAAAGCCTACCCAGTTGTATCCCTGAGTAAAACCGCTCCAGTCAGTAAATGCGAATCTGATGCCTTGAAATGAAGGAATAATTACTACAAAAAGATAAAAAATAAGAGCAGGCAAGAGGAATGAAATCGCCCAACGGTTTTTTACCAATGTCTGAACTCCAAATCTCATTTGCCTACTCAAGCGAACCAGAAGAAACGAGAGCTGGGTTTACACCCAGCTCTCGCTCGACTTCCATCGTTACTTGCCTTGCAACGCCTTATCCATCTTCTCCGCGACGCCCTTAGGTGTGTCGGAACCTGCGAAGATTGACTGCACGCCAGCAATGAGAGTTTGCTGGACTTTTGGCGACTGCCATTGCTGATCGATGAAGAGGAAGGTCTTCTTCTGTGCACGATACTTCATAATCTCAGCAATCGCTGGAGATGAAGGTACGTAACCGGGAACTGGTCCGGCTGGGATACCACCCGAGAGCCCAACGAAGGTTTTACGGGCATCGGCTGATGCCAGGAAGTCGATGAACCTCTTTGCCGCTGGGTTGTTTTGAGCCTTCTTATTGAGTGCATAGACACGAAGGATTGAGGAAGGGATAAAGGTTTCCTTCACATTATCCGTGGCTGGATGTGCAGCAAAGCTCCAAGTTGTTCCAGGCGCAGCAATTGCTGTGAGTGCAGGAATAACTGTTGGAAGCCCAAGCCACCCAAGGACCTTACCTCTTGCAAGATCATCTGTAGTCATTGCATAAGTCGTGCTATTTGGAGAGGCGTTAAAGCAACCCCATGAATTCATATCCTCAAGCATTTCAAAAGACTTTACCCAAGGTGAATTGGCAAATGTGGCTTTACCGTCGTACTGATCATCAGTGAAGGATGATTTCTGAGAATAAAGAAGTGTGGCAGTAACTGAATATGAGTGCATAATCGTAGGCCAACCGGTAGCCCAAGGAGCACCGTATGCAGGTGTTCCGTTTGCCTTTGCAGCTGCACAGAATGCCTTCACTTCGCTCCACTTTTGTGGTGGACGTAGGCCTGCCTTCTTCATAATCTCAGGGCTATAGATGTATCCAACGCCTTGCGCTGACATTGGGACACCATAAATTGTTCCTTGGTATCTCAACGCTTGATCATTTTTTGCAACGAGGGTTGACCAATTTCGATTGATTGGCGCGATTTGACCACTCTTTGCCATCTGAACAATTCCATCAACTGAGCCCGAACCTGGCTTTGCTTGAATGATTTCAGGAGCAGTTCCAGCAGCGAGTTGTGTAACCAGCGCTGCTTGGCCTTCTGTCACTGCGTAGTATGTTGGAGTGACCTTAATTCTTGGATTCTTCTCCTCGAATTGCTTGATCATTGCATCAGTTGCAGGTTTATCCGTTGAATTTCCGAAAAGTCTTATCTCAGTAATTTTATTTGCTTGGGCCGGTATCGGATTAATCAGAGCCGCCGCCAAAAAGGCTGTAGTTATAGCGCCACTCACAAACTTTGTTCGTGTCCGTACTTTCATCAAATTTCTCCTTTGTGATGCATTCTTGAAAACAGACGAGGGTAGGGAAGTTTTGAAACCGAGATCGCAACGCACTCACAGTCTCCTGTGCGTAATTTGTATCTCTCGAGTAACATTTGAAACAATATAGGATCCATGATGCAAAAGATATAGGATCCTAGAGCCACAGGGGGTGATTTTTGGCACAAACTAGAGGGTGATACTCAACAAAAGACTTTTATTCTACTTCGCTCATGTGCCTCGCTTGCCTTGAGGGAGACAATGAGATTTTCTCGCAACGCGCCCGGAGCCTCGTGGTCACCATCTATGACTCCCCTATTCGAGCTTTGACCTTCTTGGCCCTGGGATGGATTTCGAGAGTAAGCCCGAAGGTTTCTTGAACAATGTGATCTAGCCCCTATGGGATTTAGTCGGGCAGCGAATCTCGCCAATCGATCAATATGCCATTCATGGAATCTTTCTCTTTGCCAAACAACTTGTTGTACGTATGCGCGGCATCTCGCCATGAGATTTCGTGGCTCACTAATTTTTGCATCGGAATCTCGCCGTTAACAATCATTGAAATAACTGATTCGCGTACTTTTGGCTCGCCAATAAAAAATG
>CAMCYA010000058.1 GCA_945883675.1 Bifidobacterium breve | reverse complement strand
AATAAGCCGCAGCAGTTCGCATTAATTTAAATGCTGGAATTAGCTTTGTAGATGCTAGGTGAGGTCCCCTGCATAGATCGCTCCACACGGGATTTCCATCTCTACCTAAATTATCGTAAATCGTTAACTCAGCGCCGCCCACTTCAACCGATGCCTCTTCACCAGCCGGTCCTTTAATTCCAATCAATTCACACTTAAATGGTTCGTGTGCCAACTCTTTAAGTGCATCTTTTTCAGTAGTCACTCGGCGGCGAAAGCGTTGACCTTCCTTGATGATTTTTCTCATTGCACTTTCCACTTTGATTAAATCGTCAGGATTGAAATTCTCTCGTGGATCAAAGTCGTAGTAGAAACCATCTTTGATAGGAGGACCAATTCCCAATTTTGTATCCGCGAAAACTTCTTGAACAGCTTGTGCCATAACGTGAGCTGTTGAATGTCGAAGAACTGCAAGGCCATCTTCTGAATTTATGGAGACACCTTCAACAACATCTCCTTGTGAAAGCTCAGACCAAAGATCTTTCAAAACTCCATTGATGCGTGCGACAACAATCTCTTTATTTTCGGCAAAGATATGTGTTGGACGTTGATCGGCCTCAACAATAACCGCAGAGCCATCAACGGTAATCGCGATCGTGGACATGTGATTAGCCTACCGAAGTCCTTACGGCCATCGCTTCAATTTCGCGCTTGAAATCCGAACTTTGTACTAGGGCCCTTGCTTCGATGGACTCTACCGACTGTGCAATGCGAAGACTTCCAATCAAAAAAGCTGATTCAATATCTTTGATCTCTGAGGCATCAATACTGCGCACTCCAACGTCAAAACTCTCTATGACAAGTGCTCGAACAACTCCCGGCAACGCCCCATCAGATAACGGTGGAGTCCACCAAGATTCGCCAATTTTGATGAGCAGGTTACTCACTCCACCCTCGCTGACTTTGTTGTCAGGATTCAAAACTATCGCCTCATCAAATCCATTGCTCTTTGCAAAATCTACAATTGAAACTCTGTGATCATATGGAAAACGCTTCACTTGTGAGCCTTCGGTTGAAGCGAAGTGCGGATAGGTCATAATTTTTGCTGGACTAGCTAACTCTGTATATGCAAGATGCACACCGAGCCAATCTCCATTACTGCCAAAAGATAACCGCAGCATTCCAGGGCTGTGTGTTTGCTCCTTGAGTAGAAGTTCAACACATGAACGCAGAGATGATTCGCTAGGAATCTTTGCATCGACCGATGAGGCGGTGTTTATTGCTCTTCGCATGTGTCTAGAAAAGGCCCAAGGCTTTGAATCAACAGTTTTGATTGTTTCAAAAATTCCAGTACCAGGAAGCCAACCCTTGTCATCACATGGAGTTTGCCGCTGATCTAGTAATGAACCATTGAAAATTACTTTCACTTGATACCACCACCGGCGATTTTTATCAGCCGATCAGCCTTTAAAACTGTTTCGTTCCATTCTTCGAGAGGATCACTTGACCATGTAATACCCGCACCAGTTCCAAAATGAATTCCACCGTCATTCCAAAAAATTCGAATCGCGACAGATAGATCCGCTCTATCTGCCTGCACCCACCCTAAAACACCACAGTATGGACCTCGAACAATTTCATTCTCTTTTATTACCTGTGTTGCCGAAGATTTGGGGGCACCGCTAATTGAACCTGCCGGGGATAGAAGCTCAAAGATATCGCTCCAACTAACACCGTCTTTTAATGTGCCATGTATATCGGAGACAAGATGTTGTAATCCTGGATGGTCCTCACTTGATAAGAGCCGTGGAACATCAATACTTCCATTTTCACAAATCTGACCCAAATCATTTCGCATAAGATCAACAATCATTATGTTCTCAGCGCGATCTTTGTGACCAAAAACGCCACCAGAAGGTGATTGAGTTCCCTTGATCGGTGAAGTCTTAACATCAGAACCTGTACGAAGGAGAAAAAGCTCAGGAGATGCAGAGGCAATGTTTAATTCTGGAATTTCTAAGTAGCTAGCCCATGGCGACGGATTCTCTTTTAGTATTTTGCTAAATAATCCACGAAGTGAACCTACCTGGGAACTGTTACTTAAAATTCGACAGGCATTGACCTGATAGACCCAACCATCTGCAATTGATTGTCTAATGCGTTCTACATAACCAACATACTCACTTTGATTTAATGAGCTTGTCCACTCTTGTCTAAGCGGTTCCCAGTCATGAGTTGGAAATTCTCTATCTTCTACTGTTGCAAATTTTGCTGCAATAAATCCACCTTCAAATGTTGTGCTCACGGCCCAAAAACCACCGTCTGATAATGAAGATGGGTCTCTAGAGATCTCAATTAAATCTGTGGCTAATCTGCCTCCCATCCAGAAGATGGCATCATCATGTGAAGTGGACACAGGAGAACGCTAACGAATGCTTCCCACTTTGGCGCTTAGGGCCCTCCTGCGATAGATTTAACTTCCTCGCGGACGTAGCGCAGTTGGTAGCGCGGAACCTTGCCAAGGTTCAGGTCGCCGGTTCGAACCCGGTCGTCCGCTCTGATAATCGCTTCACCGATGGAAATTTTCATAAATTTTTATCCGCAAGCGGTTTTTCTATGGTCGGGTGGCCGAGAGGCGAGGCAAGGGACTGCAAATCCCTCTACACGGGTTCAAATCCCGTCCCGACCTCCATACTTATATCAAGATTGAATGCCGAACAAACAGTTCTAGATCTGAGGTGAAGATCGTGCTTGATGATTCAAATAGACCATGGGGTCACTATGAGATTCTTCAAGAAAGCGCTGTCCATAAAGTTAAATGCATCTATGTGAATCCTGGTGCCAGACTTTCATACCAACGTCATCAAAAGAGGGCTGAGCACTGGTTCATTGTTTCAGGTATTGCAAGTGTAGTTCTCGATGGACAAACATTTACAAAACAACCTGGAGAAACAGTTGATGTGGCGATAGGACAGCTGCACCGTATTGGAAATACTGGCGATAAAGAATTGGTTTTTATTGAGATTCAAACGGGTACGTACTTTGGAGAAGATGACATTGAGCGTATTGAAGATGATTTCGCGCGATAGGCAGAAAAGCTCTGGCTATCTCAGTTAAATACGCTGTTGTATAGTTTGACCACCGAGGACGATTGGCTCAGCGGTAGAGCACCACATTGACATTGTGGGGGTCACTGGTTCGATCCCAGTATCGTCCACCACCACTATAGTTTCGATCCGTGATTGCCTTTTCTTCAGGTCTTGCATCGGGTTTAGCATTGATAATCGCTATTGGGGCCCAGAACGCATTCGTTATCAGACAAGGTCTTAAACGCCAACATGTTCTAACTGTGGTTCTATTTTGCGCAGTCTCTGATGCTCTTTTGATCGCAGCCGGAACAGCCGGTCTTGGTAGGGCTATCGACTCGGTTCCTGAAGTCTTGGAAGTAGTTCGTTGGTTTGGCGTAACCTATTTGATTTTCTTTGGATTGAAGTCTTTGCAATCAGCATTTAAGCATAATTTCCTCACCTTAGAGCAAGGTGCAGTCGTTTCACGAAAGAAAACAATTCTTACAGTTCTTGCTCTAACATTTCTTAATCCCCATGTGTATTTAGACACTGTTATTTTTTTAGGCAGCATCGCAAATCAATTCCCATCCGAAAAATGGCTCTTCTCATCAGGTGCGATGACGGCTAGTTTTCTCTGGTTTTTCTCAATTGGATTTGGTTCAAAAATGGCTGCTCGATTTATGGTG
>CAMCYA010000057.1 GCA_945883675.1 Bifidobacterium breve | reverse complement strand
GCTGTGGATCGGCCTCAAGTTCGCCGATATATGAATTCAGTGCGCTATTAGCGTCATCGAGAGTGAAAAAACTTTCACTTACTTGTTGGTAGATCGCTTCTAAAGATTGATCCTTCTCCTTCGATTTTTCTAAGGCTCGTCTTGCATTGCCTAGGAGGGTTAATGCTCCAGATTCATCCTGTGAAATCGCAGACAAAGCATCTTGCGTTGCTATGCCAAGCTCCTGAACACTAGAAAGACGGGAAATCTCAGCTTCTATCTCTGCCAGCTCCCCTGCTCTTAGTTTTACATTAGTGAAAGCGTTAGAGAAATCAACTAAATCTGCTAGCTCTGATTCTTTCTGAGCAATCGACTTTGTCAACGCTGCTATTCGGGCCTTCATCTCGTGATAAGCGTTAAGGCAATTCAGATATACCGACAAATCTAACTGTGCGAATCTGTCAACAAGATCTCTTTGTTTAGCCGTTTTCGAGATGCTCTGATTGGCCGATTGAGCATGAACTTCTACAAGTTGGCTAGCAACAGTACTTAACATAGAAGTTGTTACGTTAACACCGTTGCTTGTTGCCTTGCTTTTGCCATCGTTATTTACCGTGCGAGTAATGATCACTTGTCCATCATCGATGATCAAATCCTCAAACAAATTCTCGCTTGCTTTAGGAATTGCAAATCTGCCGCTTGCAACTAAACGTTCTGAGCCTTTTCTAATCAATGAGCTATCTGCCTTGCCACCTAAGATCAGATTCAGAGCGGTCAAGATCATCGTCTTTCCAGCACCTGTTTCGCCAGACAAAACAGTTAAACCCTTTGAGATCTCTAAGGCAGATTGATCGATGACTCCTATGGAGCGAATAGTTATCTCTTCGAGAAATGTACGTTCACTCACCACGCCAGCCTTCAACGGGAAGCTTAAACTTGGCCACTAAACGATCGCTAAATGAAGTGTTTTTTAAATGCGCAAGTCTTATGATCCCTGCGTTTTTTGTTACTAAGACTTTATCTTTCTCGATTAAAGGGAATTTACGCAAAGCATCGGCCGAAAGAAAAGCCTCAGCCGATTCAATACCCACCACAATTTTTGATGTTGGAGAAATAACCAAAGGTCGCGAGAAAAGAGCATGCGCCGAAATAGGCAAAACCACTAAGGCATCTACCTCTGGCCAGAGTATTGGTCCCCCGGCCGAGAATGCGTAAGCAGTAGATCCCGTAGGTGTTGAACAGATTAAACCGTCGCACCCCCACCTAGAGATTGGGCGGTTATCTATTTCCAGAAACAGCTCAACCATTGTCGCTTTTTCGCGCTCGACAGTTACTTCATTGAGCGCCCAACCTGAATCCACTGTTTTACCATTTCGGACCACTTCATATTTTAGGGTTATTCGCGAATCAATCACGTAGCTTTTGTTCACAACGGCGGCAATGACATCAGAAATTTTGGACTCTTCTACTTCAGATAGAAAACCAACGTGACCAAGATTTACGCCAAGTAATGGAATCTCACGAACATGCGCAACTTCGGCAGCTCGTAGCGTTGTTCCATCTCCTCCTAGAACTATTGCAACTTCTACTTCAGGTAAATCAGAAATACTAACGCTCTTGATTCCATGAATTTCGACGTCAGAGATTGTGAACATATTGAATGTAGATTCAAAAGCTTTTTGAAGTTCGACTGCTGCGCTTACAGCATCTTTACGAGAAGGGTTACAAACAATAAGAAGGTTACGCATTATTGTGGTCCCTTCGCTATAGCTTCATCAATTGCTTTTCGATCAATCTCTGGTGCACCTCTGCGCAACCATAGAAAATACTCTACATTGCCAGCAGGACCTGGAAGAGAACTAGCGGTGACTCCTAAGGTTCCAAGGCCAACGTCATATGCAGACTCGGCCACATCTATTACTGCCGATTTACGTAGAGCCGGGTCTCTGACAACGCCTCCTGCACCTAATTTTTCACGTCCGACTTCAAATTGTGGCTTAACCATCACAACAAAGTCCGCATCAGATTTCGAAACAGCGGCCAGTGCCGGTAACACGAGAGTCAAAGAGATAAAAGACAGGTCAGCAACAACTAAATCAATCGGCTTTCCAACCATCTCGCCAGTTAAATGACGGATATTTGTACGATCTAGAATCGTTACACGTTCATCTTGTCGCAGTTCCCATGCGAGTTGACCATAACCAACATCGACGGCAACAACATGAGCTGCATCCCTGCGAAGAAGCACATCAGTAAATCCACCCGTTGATGCACCTGCATCCAGGCAGCGTTTACCTTCAACAGTAACGCCTTCAAAAATTGATAGAGCGCCCTCTAGTTTATGACCACCCCGTGAAACAAAATCATCTCGATCCCCGGCTATGACAATGGAAGTCTCTGCATCAACTTGTGTTGCTGGTTTAGTCGCTGGTATTCCATTGACTAATACCGACCGTTTTTCAATTAGGTCGGCCGCTGCGTCCCTAGATCGAGCGAGTTCACGTCTAACCAACTCAGCGTCTAATCTAGTTTTCATGGCTTCTTTTACATGCCGTCGATCGAAGATAAAGCTGTATTTAATTTTTGATGAAGCTCTTCGAAGCGGGCAGCGTGTTCACTCACTTCCATACTGTCTATCTCGCTCAACTCGGCTCTGATTTCAGCAACCAAATTCTCCGGATTAACATCAGGGAGTACCGAATCTGAATCGCGGCCCATATTGTTTTCCATTACTTTACCTTCTTGGTTTTAGTTATCTTGGAACTGTTTTGATTGGTCGTTTTCTTTTCAGAATTCTTTTTGGATTCCTTGTTGGATTTCTTCTCGGATTTCTTGTCCGATTTTTTACCAGGATCACTCTTTACTTTTTTCTTTATGGGCTTTTTAGGATTTCGTCCCTCTTTAACTTTTTTAGTTCCAACCTTTCCTGCGCTGGTAAGTTCGGCGACCTGCTGCCTAAGTGCTTCAAACTCTCCGCGCTTAACAAAGCCCATCTTCGAAACCGAGCGTTCGACTTCATCTTCTATCTTGACGCGCAACGCCTCTCCGCCCTCTTTGAGCCAAAGGTTCAAAGAGCTGGCAACTTCTGAAGCCGACTTGTTTCCGGTAGCAAGATTGTCGGCCAAAGATTTAAGTGTTGATTTGAGATCGTTGTTGGTGCTCATGAGGTTTAGCCTACCTAAATACGCTAGAAATCGAGCCCTAATAATGTTGGAGATGAGGTAATCAGGGGTTCAAAATCTTAAAACTGTGGGCAACTAGCCTTCGGCGCGCTCTGACGCATCCGTAGAATCGTCACTGTCCAACTCTGCGCATTTTGCAAACCAAATCCTGGCTTCATCTTGGCGTCCTGCAGCGGCTAATGCATCTGCGTATGCATAACGCAGACGAACTGCCCATTCATCGGATTCATTTTTTAACTCTTTGCACGTCAATGTAACAACTGCTGCATCAAATTCACCGAGATCACGTCTTGCACCTGCTGCCACTATTCGCATCTCTATCTCTTCAGGTTTTGCAAGGCGCTTAACATCTGGCGACCCGGCCAATGCCAATGCTTTTAATGGATTTCCTAATCCTCGTTCGCAATCGGCCATTACCGCCATTGATGAAACATCACCTGAAATTCTAAAAGCGGCTCGAAGTTCCTTTAATGCAATCTCAAAATAACCCGCTCTATATGCAGCATAGCCAGCACTTTCACGAACAACTGCTAACCGCCCAGCATGATGAGCAGCAGCGATTCCATGTTTGTGAGCCAACAATGGATCACTATCTTGATACAGATTTATGCATACCAAATGTCGAGATACAACTTTTGCATTTTCCGGTGAAAGACTAAGTAACTCAGCCCGGACGCTTTTTTCTAACTCTTCACCAGT
>CAMCYA010000056.1 GCA_945883675.1 Bifidobacterium breve | reverse complement strand
CATCTTTACTAGCCAAGCTGTACCCACAATTCTGTTTAAGCATGAAACAAGCGAACCCGTAGTTTAGGGTGCAGGCTCAAAATAGGGAAATCGGCCTGATTGAACTACACGCGTGTAATTCAACGCTGGATCATGCAGGAATTCTCGGGTTTTCACTACATGCGGTGGCTTTAGATTGGTCTTTCTAGCTCTTTATCGCTTTCAAACTTCTCCTGCCCGCCGATCATCCCGACTATCCAGGAAATCAGAGCAGATCTGAGATTTCAATTCCTAATCTAGCTAACTGGGCCTGCCCTCCATCGAGTGCAGTTAAGACGTAAGGTTTTCCATCAGGCAAAATTGCATATGAGTTTTCAAAATGTGCACCGCGCGTTTTATCTGCAGAAACAACTGTCCAATCATCGCCTAAAACTTTCGTCTTGGGCGAACCTCTTGTGATCATAGGTTCGATTGCAAGTGCGAGCCCGGGAACAATCTCTGGGCCATTTCCAGCCTTACCAAAGTTTAGAACATGTGGCTCTTGATGCATCTCTGTCCCAATTCCATGGCCACCATACTCTTGCAAGATTCCATACTTTCCTTGAGAGTTTGTGTACTGCTCAATTGCATATCCAATATCTGAAAGCCTTGAACCATTTTTACCGGCAGCAATTCCTCGCCACATTGACTCTTCACAAACATCCATAAGTTTTTGATCTTCAGGATCCATAGGGCCAACGCCAACTGAAATCGCAGCATCTCCATGCCAGCCTTCAATTATTGCGCCGCAGTCTATTGAAACGATGTCACCCTCATTAATAACGCGCGAGCCAGGAATTCCATGAACGATTTCATCATTGATTGAAACGCAGATTGTTGCCGGAAAACCATGGTAACCCTTAAAATTAGAAGTTCCACCGCCTCGTTTGATATTGGCCTCTGCTATCGCATCTAAAGCATCAGTGGTCATCCCGGCTTTAACCGAAGTACGAATCAGCTCTAATGTCTGGCCAACAAGTAATCCGGCACGGCGCATTACCTTTAACTGATCAAGAGTTTTTATCTGAATTGCCATTTAAATAAACTTACTGCGCAACGTTCTTAAGTGCAGATTTTGCCTGATCTGTAATTGCTTCAACGCTACCCACTGCGCTAATTGAAATGAGTAAATCTGCATTGCGGTAGAAGGCGATAATCGGCGCAGTTTGTTCTGTATACACTTCAAGACGTCGCTTGATTACATCTGCTTTATCGTCTTCGCGTTGGTAAACCTCGCCACCACATGTAGGACATTTATCTAATCCAACAGATGGGCCGCCACAATCACGGCATGTCCTTCTAGACGAAAGTCTGGCAATAATCTCTTCATCACCTAATGCAAACTCCAAAACTGCATGAAGTGGAGTTTTCTTTTCTGCCAAGATATCTCGTAAGACTTCTGCCTGTGCCACGTTACGTGGAAAACCATCGAGTAAAAATCCGTTTTTTGCATCCTCATGGGTTAATCGGTCTTTAACCATTTCATTGGTAACAGAGTCTGGAACTAACTCTCCGCGATCCATAAAAGATTTTGCTTGTTCGCCAAGTGGTGTTCCAGCTTTTAAATTTGCACGGAAAATATCTCCGGTTGAAATATGTGGAATTAAATAGTGCGCAGCCAGGAATTGAGCTTGTGTTCCCTTACCAGCACCTGGTGGACCTACCAGGACTAAACGCATTAGCGCAGGAATCCCTCATAGGAACGTTGCTGCAGTTGAGATTCAATCTGCTTTGCAGTATCCAAACCAACACCAACAACGATAAGAATCGCTGTTCCACCAAATGGGAAGTTTTGAGTGGCACCAAAAACAATGAGTGCTGCGATAGGAATGATTGCAACGAGTGCCAAGTACAAAGAGCCTGGGGCTGTGATGCGAGAAAGTACATATGCAAGGTAGTCAGAAGTTGGCTTACCTGCACGGATACCTGGAACAAAACCACCGTATTGCTTCATATTATCTGCAACTTCAATTGGATTAAAAGTAATTGCTACATAGAAGTATGTGAAGAAAATAATCAATAGAGCATACGTTGCAATATAAATTGGATGATCACCTGTTACAAAGTTACGACTAATCCACACTGCCCATGCAGAATCACTGCCCGTAAAGTTAACAATTAGCGAAGGAATATAGAGAAGTGATGAGGCGAAAATTACTGGGATTACACCAGCTTGGTTTACTTTAATTGGAATGTAGGTGCTTGTTCCGCCATATGCCTGACGTCCAACCATGCGCTTTGCATACTGCACAGGGATTCGACGCTGTGCCTGCTCAACGAAGACAACGGCTGCAACAACTAATACACCAACTGCCATAACAAAGATGAAGGCGAAAAGACCCTTTTGTAACCTGATCGACCATAGTTGGCTTGGGAAACTTGCAGCGATAGAAGTAAAGATTAGGATCGACATACCGTTACCGATACCGCGATCTGTAATTAATTCACCTAGCCACATAACAACAGATGTTCCAGCAGTCATAACAAAGATCATTGTTGCAATGCGCTGCCATGAAGTATCAGGAATGATTGCTAGATCGCAACCTGCAAGTAGACGACCAGGGGTACGGGCAACTGCAATAAGACCTGTTGATTGCAAAACTGCCAAGCCGATAGTCAAATATCGTGTGTACTGAGTCAGTTTTGCTGTTCCTGACTGACCCTCTTTTTTAAGAGTTTCAAAGCGTGGAATAACTACTGTTAACAGCTGAACGATAATTGAAGCCGTAATGTAAGGCATGATTCCTAGCGCGAAGACTGAGAGCTGAACTAATGCTCCACCGCTAAATAGGTTAATCAGACCAAACAACCCGCCTGTTTCAACATTTTCTAAACATTGCTGAACGTTTGAATATGAAACACCTGGTGTTGGAACAGTGGAACCAAAACGGAACAAAGCCATGATTGATAGAGTGAAAAAGATCTTTTTGCGCAGATCTGGTGTCTTAAAAGCCATTACAAATGCTGAAAGCATTGATCTTCTCCTCTTTCGCTCTAGTTAATCAACTTGTGGCTAATTAACGTTGTGACTAATTAAAAATGATCTGATTAAAGAACGTTGGTCTTGCCACCTGCTGCAGTAATCTTGTCTACGGCAGATGATGAGAATGCGTGTGCAGTTACGCTCACCTTCACATCAATCTCGCCATTTCCTAGAACCTTCACTGGCAAACTGTCTCGAGCCGCACCCTTTGCAATGAGATCTGCAACAGTTACATCGCCACCTTTTGGAAATAGCGCGTTAATTGTTGAAACATTCACTGCTTGGTACTCAATGCGCTCAGGGTTTTTAAAACCACGAAGCTTTGGCAAACGCATTACGAGAGGTAGTTGTCCACCTTCGAAACCTGCACGAACTGTGTTACGAGCACGTGTTCCCTTGCCACCGCGACCGGCAGTCTTACCCTTTGATGCTTCACCGCGACCCTTACGAGTCTTAGCTTTTTTTGCACCTGGAGCTGGACGAAGATGATGAAGTTTTAATGTCATCTTTATTCGACCTCCTCAACCTTGATTAGGTGACGTACGGCGTAAACCATGCCACGAATTTCTGGACGATCTTCTTTAACAACAACATCGTTAATGCGCTTTAGGCCCAATGAACGAAGTGTGTCGCGCTGTTCTGGTTTGTTACCAACCTTTGAGCGAATTTGAGTTACTTTTAAACGAGGCATTATGCACCTACCGAAATCTGTGAAGCACGGATAATTGCTGCTGGTGCAACATCTTCTAATGGGCGACCACGTCGAGCAGCTATTTGTGCTGGGCTCTCGAGCATCTTCAATGCAGCAACGGTTGCGTGAACCATGTTGATTGCATTGTTTGATCCAAGTGACTTGGTCAAAACATCTGTGATACCTGCACACTCAAGAACTGCACGAACAGGACCTCCGGCAATAACTCCGGTACCTGGACTTGCAGGACGTAGAAGAACTACTCCTGCTGCAGTTTCACCTTGTGCTGTGTGAGGAATAGTTCCTTGTACACGTGGAACAGTAAAGAATGACTTCTTTGCTTCTTCCACTGCTTTAGCAATCGCTGCTGGAACTTCCTTAGACTTTCCGTAACCAATTCCAACCTGTCCATTGCCGTCACCGACAACTACTAGGGCTGTGAATGAGAAACG
>CAMCYA010000055.1 GCA_945883675.1 Bifidobacterium breve | reverse complement strand
GACAAAATTGGTGAGACAAAGTCGATGCCATCCGTTATAAACTTGGGAGCGGGCGAGGACTACACAATTAGAGAATATTATGAAAAAATCGCTCAGGTCATGGGTTTCGGCGGAGAAATAATCTCGTTACCTAGTAAGTCTGTGGGAATGAAAAGGAAACTAATGGACTCCGAACTCGCGGCTTCCCATGGTTGGAATCCAAAAACAGATCTAGACTCAGGTTTATTGAAAACTATTGAGCGTTATCGTGAAGACCTTAAGGAACTTGATGCCAAAGGATAGATACGAATTAGCAAGCTCAACTTGGGATGAGTCTGAACTGCAAGTTATGCAAAATGTCATTCAGAGTGGCAAATTCACCATGGGGGAGCGAGTAAGAGAATTTGAAACCCAATTTGCTGCACATGTCGGAGCTAAATATGCAGTAATGGTTAATAGCGGTTCTAGCGCAAATCTAATTCTAGTAAACGCTTTGAAATACCACACTAAATTTAATTTAGTGCCTGAAGACGAGATTATTGTGCCTGCGGTCTCATGGAGTACTACTTACTATCCAGTTACTCAAAGCGGTTTCGTATTAAGGTTCGTGGACATTGATAGACGAACTTTGAACATTGACGTTTCTCAAATTGAAGCAGCAATTACCCCTAAGACTAAAGCAATATTTGCAGTCAATCTGCTGGGAAATCCAGTTGACTGGGAAGCTCTCAATCAAATTGCTATGCGTCACAACTTGATTCTCTTGGAAGACAACTGTGAATCTCTTGGCGGTATTTTTCAAGGAAAATCTCTTGGAACTTTTGGATTGGGCGGCACATTCTCTACGTTTTTTAGCCACCACATGTCCACAATGGAAGGCGGACTAGTTTGCACCGATGATGAAGAGCTCATGCAGGTTATGAAATCACTTAGAGCACATGGATGGACTCGTGACTTGCCTTCTCAAAATCACGTCTTCGACAAGACAGGTGCTGCCTGGGATGATCATTTCAGATTTGTGCTGCCTGGGTTTAATCTCCGACCTCTGGAGATCGAAGCTGCTATAGGTTTAGAACAACTTAAGAAACTGAATTCCTTTGTTAGCGCAAGAAGAACTAACGCCAAATTTTTTTCTGATTTGATGTCCAAATTTACGGACATTGAAATACAAACTGAGTTGGGTGAATCTTCTTGGTTCGGTTTTTCGATGCTCTTAACGGGAAAATTGAGGGGCAAAAGACAGGCGCTAATTGCGCTGCTTACTGAATCTGGCATCGAGAGTCGTCCTATTGTTGCCGGTAATTTCACAAGAAATCCTGTGATTTCGCACTTGCCCCACACAATTCATGGGGATCTATCTGCAGCTGATGAAATGCACGAGAATGGTTTGTTTGTCGGAAATCACCATTACGACCTAAGTGAAGAATTTGATTTGTTAAAACAAGTATTGAATACTTTTGTTGGTAGGTTTGAACAATGAAGAAAGCATTTATCACAGGAATTACTGGTCAAGATGGTTCTTATTTAGCGGAACTGTTATTGGAGAAAGGCTACGAAGTCCACGGTTTGATCCGAAGATCTTCTAACTTTAACACCCAAAGAATTGATCACTTGTTTCAAGATATCCATGAAACAAATCAGAGGCTTTTTCTCCATTACGGCGACCTTATTGATGGAGTCGGTCTTACAAATCTAATTCGAGCAATCGATCCGCATGAGGTTTATAACTTGGGTGCGCAATCCCATGTGCAAGTCTCTTTTTCCATGCCGCAGTATACGGCGCAGGTTGATGCAGTAGGAGCAGTAGGTTTGCTTGAAGCAATCCGATCAGCCAAAGTGAATACTCGCTACTACCAAGCAAGCACCTCTGAAATGTTTGGAGCAACTCCACCCCCTCAAAATGAGGAGAGCTTGTTCCGCCCCCAAAGTCCCTACGCGGCTGCAAAGTTAATGGCTTACTGGAGCACGGTGAATTATCGAGAGGGTTATGGAATGCATGCAACGAATGGCATTCTTTTCAATCACGAATCTCCTCGTAGAGGTGAAACTTTTGTCACAAGAAAAATCACGCGTGCTGTTGCTGAAATTGCTAATGGTTCAAAGAAGAAACTGTTTCTGGGAAACTTGGATGCTGTACGTGATTGGGGATACGCCAAAGAGTATGTTGAATCTATGTGGTTGATGCTCCAACAAGAGTCTGGGTCGGATTACGTGGTTGCGACTGGGGTTGGAGCTACCGTTCGCGATTTTGCCGATGCATCTTTTTCCCGCGTCGGATTGAATTGGGTAGACCACGTTGAAATTGACCCTCGCTACATCCGCCCCACGGAAGTGGATGCTTTAATCGGGGACGCTTCAAAAACCCGCGACATGCTTGGTTGGGCCCCTAAGACACAATGGAAAGAACTTGCAGAATTGATGGTGGATTCAGACTTACAGAATTACAAATAGTTTTTACTTATGAGCCGCACGTTTTAACCGGTCACGAATAGCAACGGCAATCCCATCACCAGAAGGTTGCTCAACGACAACAGTGTCCAACCCTTGAACATCAGCAGCACGAAGAGCTGAATATAAAACGCGAGCAAAATCATCGTGCGATTCAGGTGCAGCCAGACGCACAACTCCACGGCCTGCCATAACTCCTGCCAGTGCGATAAAACCCTCTCCAGGACGGGGTGCTCTATCTAATACAACTTTTGCCACCGGCGCGTAGTGACTATCTAGCGAACCACTGACACGAATCACTTCTTCATCCACAGATGCACCAGGCACCGCCGCTGAGTCACGAATACGTAATCCCGTCGACTCTTCAATCATCACAACCGTGACAGCGCCTGGTCGCAAGATCCGCGGCACATCGCCTGTGCAATCAATAATCGTTGACTCGACACCAACCTCACATGCCCCACCATCAAGAATCTGATCGGCATCTGACAAATATTCGCTTAACTCATCTGCCACAGCCTGCGCAGTTGTTGGTGAAACATTTCCAAACCGATTCGCACTCGGTGCAGCAATTCCCGTGCCACCAATCTGCGCAAAGGACAGCAACAATCCCAACGCGATAGCGTGATCAGGCACTCGAATTCCGACTGTGTCTTGTCCGCCTGTTACAAAATCACCAGCCAGCGCAGAGCGCTTCATGATCAAAGTCATTGGCCCTGGCCAAAAATCACGCGCTAAAGAAATCGCATACTCGGGCACATCCGCAGCCCAGTCACCCAGCGCATCCATCGATCCCACATGCACAATTAATGGGTGATCTGCAGGCCTGGCCTTTACTGAATAAATACGCGCAACTGCATCAGCATTACAAGCATCTGCGCCCAACCCATAAACAGTTTCAGTTGGAAATGCCACTAAATTTCCTGACAACAAATTCGCAGCAGCACCTGCCATCGCACGCGCACTGCAATTAGAAAGAAACTGGCTCACGCGGTAATTCTCTCACTATTCCCAGCGTTAATTCACGCCATCCCCAACAAATAAGAGATACTTAACCCATGAAACTTACAAAACTTCGCACAATCGCATCCATAGTCTCAGTTGCTGCCGTTACAGGTGTAGTCGCTCTAGCGATCCCAGCAAATGGCGCAGGCACGGCAGATAACCGCTTCATCACCGTTACTGGTGTTGGCACGATCTCGGTTGCTCCTGATGCAGTTCGCTTCAATGCAACTGTTTCTACAATTGGATCTACAAATGCTGCAGCACTTTCTGCTGCTTCCAAATCTGCAGCGGCTGTTCGCACAGCTCTGCGCACAGCAGGGATTGCAACAAAAGATGTTCGTTCGGCAAACATTTCTGTTTACCCTGAATACAACTGGACACAAGAGGCCGGAACAAAGATCACCGGCTACCGTGCATCACAATCATTTGATGTTCTAGTTCGCACAGCATCAAAGGCTGGAACAATCATTGAAGCTGTTGTCACAGCAGGTGGCGATAGCGTTCAGCTTGGTGGAGTTATCCCAACAACACTTAATCCATCAGCTGCAACTGAAGATGCTCGCGCAGCAGCAGTTTCGAACGCGAAGTCAAAGGCTTCTTCTTATGCAAAGCTTCTTGGAACATCAATCGGTAAAGTGTTGTCACTTGAAGAGCAATCTTCGCCTGTGTACTCATCACCTTTCCCTATGGCAAAGGCTGCAGAAGCAGATTCAGCTGTTCAAATCGATTTAGGTGAGCAGGATGTAACTGTGACAATCACAGTTCGCTGGGCGCTTAACTAATTAATCACAACCTTTAAACAGAAGAGCCACTACCCGTTTTCCGGCGGATAGTGGCTTTTTTGCGCGTGAATATCGGGTTTGGTTGAGCGGATAAACGCGGGTAAGATTGCCGAGCCTCGTACGTCCCCATCGTCTAGGGGCCTAGGACAT
>CAMCYA010000054.1 GCA_945883675.1 Bifidobacterium breve | reverse complement strand
CATGATTGGCGATGGAATGACGGCGCGAGAATCAGATGTTGAGGTTCTCGATGTCGCTCAGGTTCTGCTCCGTAATATGAAGAGCTAAATTACACTCGTGTAATTCATCCACACCTGTGGGTTACTTGTGGATAAGTACCTTTGTGATCACGGCTCCGCCGATAAGCCCGCCTACATGGGCCCGCCAGTCGATTCCAGGGATGGTAAATCCGATGGCAAGGTTAATTCCGACGGTGACGAGCACAGCCCGCATTCCAACACCGTATCGCCTGCCCATCACCAGAATCGCACCAAAGAGGCCAAAGACCGCCCCCGATACTCCGATTGAATATCCGTTGAAAGGTAAGAAGTAGGCCGAGGTCAACGAACCCGCCAGGAGTGAGACGAAGAAGATAATCAAGAATTTTGCTCTACCTAGAAATTCTTCAATCTGACTACCCAGTGAATGTAGCGCCAACATGTTAAATGCTAAGTGATAGGGAATTTCACTTACTTGATCATGCATAAGCGCAACGGTCAGAAGTCGATACCACTGTCCATAAGCTTGCATCTCGGCCAGTGGTGGCAGATAAAAGTTGTTAATTATCTGTGGGTCAATTTTTTGCCAGAGGAAAAACCCACAAATAATTGTGATCAGGCCTATAGTCGATGAACGGTAAGCCTTCACAGTAAATTACTTATGCGACGGTGACGCTGTTAATTACAACATCTTTTACTGGCTTATCACCTTGACCAGTTTTTGTTGTTGCAATCGCATCGACGACAGCTTGGCTAGCAGCATCTTTGACCTCACCAAAGATAGAGTGCTTGCGGTTGAGGTGTGGTGTTGGTCCAACGGTGATGAAGAACTGTGAACCGTTTGTATTTGGTCCTGAGTTGGCCATCGCTAAAAGATAAGGGCGATCGAAAACAAGCTCGCCGTGGAATTCATCTTCAAATTTATATCCTGGATCTCCGAAGCCTTTACCCAGTGGACATCCACCTTGAATCATAAATCCATCGATGACGCGGTGAAAGATGAGTCCGTCGTAGAAGTTTCCGGTCTTCTTAGCACCCGATGACATATCCGTGTACTCCTTGGTGCCAGTTGCTAGACCAACAAAGTTTGCGACCGTCTTTGGTGCTTGATGGTCGAACATTTCAATAACAATGTCGCCGAGGTTTGTGTGGAGTGTTGTGGTTGTCATTTTTAATAAACCTATCTTGAGAAAGTTTGTTGGGTGTATGGGGAGAGGTTACACGACCTCCGCTGTGCGCTGAAATTCAACGTTTTCAGGGGTTACACCAGTTGCATCTGCTGGGATCTATTGAATCTGCGATTTCTTCACCCTCGGCGGTATGGGTGCATCGCAAACATCCGTACAGGTGTGCGCGAACCACTGAGTCTGATTCCTGGCCACATTCACTGCATGACAACCCAAATAATGGTTGTACTGCGCTCCAACCGGGGGTCTTGCATTGCGGACATGCCGTTGCAATTTTCGTCGCTAAACGTTCTGCTGCGATTCTAATGTTTTCTGCCCTGCTAGGTGAACAGTGTGCCCGTAAGTCAGATTCGATAATGACTGGATTAACCTTTAGCTCTTGTGCTTTCTCAATCGCCGTAAATAACTCTTCTCTTGTTTTGATCGCTTTACCGATCACTTGCTTGTATCCGTACTCACTTCTGACTATCAATTTGTGGTGAGGAAAATCTGACTTGGAGAGAAAGGCTTCTAAATCCATTCCAGCTTCAAAGATTATTTGATGGGCGATGATGTCGAAAGATTTGTAGTGTTCGGCGATTTCAAGATTGTTTATTGTATCGATGAAAACAATTGTTTCTATATCAGAAGTAATTAATCCTATCTGTGGATCAGCACCGATCGATCCCTCTGATGCGAGTGCGAAGTTATGACCAGAGGTTTCAATACCTAGCAGCGCTTTCTTGCGCGCTGTATCTAACTGAGATCCCACTCTTTGGGTCTCGCCAGCGAAACTTCCAAGAAGGTCTGTATCTACATCCACTTCAACTACCTTCATGCCGAGAGTTGAAAGGAATGAAGGAGCGATAAATGCACCCTTTTTATGAAGGGTTGGTAGCACTACGGATTGGCCGTGATATGAATCAAGGATAGAGACCATTAATTGTTGAAAATCTCGATCAGCTCACCAATTGAATGTGAAGCTTCATTCGGATGTCTGAATTTCTTCTTTGGGTTGACTGTATATCTGTTACGTCTTCCAATACGCTCAACAGAGATGTAACCGGTCTCTTCTAGATCACCCAGAATAGAGAGTGTGCTCCGCTCTGTTATTCCGATTCCTGCAGCGATCTCTGAGACTTTGAGGTCAGGGTTCTGAGCAATTCGAATCAAAATGTGGCCATGGTTGGAGAGAAAGGTCCATGAACTTTGTTCTGTCAGCGTCATAGGATAAATATACATGTAATTTGATACATGCAATAGATCTCATGTATTCTTTTCCTATGAGCGCATGGTCGATCGCACAGGCAAACCTGACTTCTGTCGGTGTTCTCGCCTTTATCTTTGGCTTTATCGCCTCACGAGCCAAGACCAATCTGAAGCTGCCGGACTCGGTTTATCAATTCATCTCGATCTATCTTCTTTTTGGAATAGGGCTTAAAGGTGGCTACTCACTCCAATCCGTTGGATTTACACAGATTCTTACTCCTGGCTTAGTCACACTTACCCTCGGAGTCGTAATCCCAGTACTTGCTTTCTACTCGTTACGACTTATTCGTGCACTTTCAGATATTGATAGAGGTTCACTTGCTGCGCATTATGGTTCCACATCACTGGTGACTTTCTCTGCCGCTTTATTGTTTATGGAGAGTAATTCGATATTTGTAGAAGGTTATGCGCCGGCGCTCTTAACTTTGTTAGAAATCCCTGGCTTAATTGTCGGTATCTTCCTTGCCAGTACTTCTATCTCGCACCCTGATGTTAAATGGGCAACAACCTTGCGAGAAGTTGTTGTGGGAAAGACAGTGTTAATCCTTCTCGGTGGAATGTTTATTGGATTCCTTACATCTCCATCTGGTTACGATAAAGTTCAACCATTCTTTATTGAGCTGCTCGCAGGCTTCCTCGCGCTCTTCTTGCTTCACCTTGGTTACTCTGCCGGCAGTAATTTTCACGAGGTAAAGAAGGTGGGGCTTCCACTTGGGCTCTTTGCAATCGTCTTCCCGATTATTGGTGGATTAATGGGTGTGGCTGCTGCGAGTGCAATTGGTTTATCAATTGGTGGGGCTACTGTGTTAGGTGTTCTCTGTGCGAGCGCTTCTTATATTGCAGCCCCTGCCGCTGTTTCTATTGCGCTACCGCAGGCAAATCTTTCAGTTGCGCTTGCAGCGAGTGTGGGAATTACATTTCCGTTTAACTTAATTATTGGAATTCCGCTCTATTACAAATTCGCGCAAATATTTGGTTAAAACTTGTGGAGACCAGTTTTACTGGCTCCAAATTAAAAATTGTGGAGACTCCCGGAATCGTATGGGTTGAGTTTTTACGCTCAAAATCAGTATTTTGTTTTACATTACGCCATTGAGTAAATGTTCTTACGCTTAGTGCGAACTTGGACATCTCCAACGTTCCGAATTATAGGGGAACTCGACGGCTATTTGAGGTTGCGGTTTGGGTACCTAAAGGGTACCTTTGGGTACCTAGCAGGAGGAATCCATGGGACATCAAGTAAAGCTCGCTGACTCGTTAGTTGAAATTGCAATTCGAGATGCTGAGCGCGAGCACCGAACCCTTCCAAAACAAATTGAGTTTAGATACAAAATTGCGGGAATCTTGGAAGAAAATCCAGACCTCACCTATGGCATGGTTCGCGATATTTTAAAAGCACGAAATGAAGAGTCGTCGGGCGAATATGTTTTTGGTTGAGAGACTAATTGTTAATTCTCACCACCCCAACCTTTGATCGCGCAAGGAAGAAATTTCCTAAAAACCAAACAATTGCCTTAGATAAGGCAGTAAGAGCCATCGCGAAGAACCCACAAACTGGCGAAACTAAAAAAGGGGATTTAAAGGGCGTTTATGTTTATAAGTTTAAGGTGCTTGATAAGGAATATTTATTGGCTTATCTCATTCCAACAAAGAGTGAAATTAAGCTGTTAACAGTTGGTACTCACGAAAACTTCTATCGAGATATCAAAAAGTAAATCTTTTAGTTTGATTTAAGGACCGCAAAGCCTCGGCTTTCATTATCTATAAATGCAAAAGAGTTGATCCCGCCATGTTCTGCTAACTCGGTTACTTGAACACCTTTTTCGATCAGCGTGGAACGAGTTTGCTCGAGATTGGAAACATAGAACGCAATCGAAGGTGTGGTCATATCCAGATTGCTTGGATTGTTTTTCATTAATTCTAGCGGCACAAGCTCGAATGAAAAATCTTGATCAGCAAATCCGACCTTCACAATTGAAAATATTCCTGCCCGCTTGCTGCCTTTTTCAACCATTCCAAATTTGTCAGTCCAAAATTCAAGGCAAGCATCTGGGTTTGTTACATAAAGAACTACGTATCCAAGTTTCATAAGTGGAGACCAGGGGAATCGAACCCCTAACCCCCGCCTTGCAAAGGCGGTGCTCTACCAATTGAGCTAGGTCCCCGTATTAGAACGGGTGGGCCTAGGTGGACTTGAACCACCGACCTCTTCCTTATCAGGGAAGCGCTCTAACCAGGCT
>CAMCYA010000053.1 GCA_945883675.1 Bifidobacterium breve | reverse complement strand
GGATTTTCTGTGAAACGAGTGGGACGAGTCGGACTTGAACCGACGACGACCGAATTATGAGTTCGGGAGCGATGACTGGGAGTAACACGGTTGAGCGTGGTTGACGCAGTCACAACTAACAACTTGAGTTCCGACGCCCTTCCAAAACGGCCTCTGTCGGTGAAACAAGTGCACCAAATGTGCACTAACCACGGTATTTCTATTCTTGAATTAATTTCGCTTTTAGCTCTTTGAACTCTGTGTCATCTATCAGTCCTTTTTGATGGAGCTCGGCGAGTTTCCCGATTTCATCAGCGATAGATGAAGTGCTTTTTGGTTCGACTGTCTGGCGAGCCGGTGACTTACTTTTTGCTATCAATTCGTTCAGAGCATCAAAATACTTTCTTGCATTTTTGTAAGCGGTTTTGTCCATTTCTATTGAGTTTGGACGGTACCTAGAATTGGAGGTTATACTCGACAAGGCACCAATGTCAGTATCAATATCACGTTTTCCCCCAAATGAAGAGGTTAAGATATCCACCCGACCCTGAAATGAACCACCGTTGTATTCTATAGTTGTGATGTCCGAGTAAAAGAATGACGTTACTCGTTGCCCACCAATAAATGCTCCAGTCATAATTCCTCTCTTGAGGACAAGGCAACTCTGGGGAAGTGCAACTATCGCTTCATCTCCAGCAGCACCAGCAACAATCATGAAAAGAGGCTTAGTTTCTCTTGAAACGTGTTCGACAAGAATCTTTTTTAAACCTTTAGAAACTTTTTCCCATGGCACGTTTGCGTCGATAGGTTCCAGTTCCGCCAGTGGGAGAGACTTATCTGATTCATCCTTCTCAATTTTAAGTGGTTCAGTAAAAAAAGGTAGATCTTGCAAAGTTTCTGCAGCGTCTAGTGCAGAGGCAAAAATATCATCAAATTGTTGCTTGTCTTTTTCAGACACATTAGAGATGCGAACTTCTGGGGAATCATTAAGTATTGTCAGGTCGGGATTGTTTTTGTACCAAGAATCGTTTTTATCTTTTTTGCTCACGACGGAAAGAGCAGAAATCTGCTCTAGAGGAATTTAGAAGTTTAGTCTTTTATAGACAAGGTCAAACCCAAGTAGTCGCATATCGGTAATTAGGACAGTATTGAGGGTCCTAAATATCCCCAGTACAACTTCTTCTGGAAGAAGCAAATTGCTGAGTGACTCCAGAACTTTGTCAGGATTGAAGAGCGGACCTCTATTGCTTGTGTACATATCAACCCCTAGATCTTTCTAGTGGGACGAGTCGGACTTGAACCGACGACGACCGAATTATGAGTTCGGGGCTCTAACCAACTGAGCTACCGTCCCGTGTGGGTTTCTCATTCTATTGCACTAACCGGGCACAACGAGCCCACAGATAGTCAACAGTTGATCTAGTGATTCCAAGTGATGATCCGCTTCTAAGAGTTCATCTCTGCCATGTGTGGTCAATACAGCAGCAACGGTGCATCCTGCGCTCTTGGCGGCGCGAACTCCACCAGGAGCATCTTCAATTCCCCAACAGACTTCTGCGGGAACTCCAAGACGATCTGCACCGAGCAAGAATGGCTCCGGGTTTGGCTTGCCAAGTGTTACTTGATCAAATGTGACGGCGTGTTCTGGCAGAGATATTCCGGCAGCGCGGGCACGAGCTCGGGCTAGATCCATGGTGCACGAAGTTACGATGGTCCAAGGAATCTGCGACGTACTGAGATAGCGCAGAAGTTCTATCGCCCCATCGACAGCGAAGACGCTGTGGGCTGCAGTTATCTCAACCTGTTCAAGGCGTTTACTCCATGAAGTGATTTCTTCGTCGCTTCGATCAGGTATCAACTTTCGTAGTGAAGCCGATGCGGGTAGACCATGCATTCCATCGAGATTGGGAAGGTGGAAACCCGCCTCATCGGCAATCTGCATCCATGATTCATGAACTGCAACTTGCGAATTAACTAACGTTCCATCAAGATCAAAAAGAAAACCTATCTTTGGCACTTGATAGTGTTATTTCTTATCAGCCGGCAATAACCACGATCTATTTGGATCAAAAGAGAATTCTGCAAACTCACCAATAGGAACGATTTCACTGAAGATCGGATCTGAAACAACAGCAATGATAATTCCAACCTGTGTTTGGATTCTGTATTCAACATGTTGGCCATAGAAGACAACTTGCTTTACCTGCCCTTGTGTTCCCGAGATAGTCTCATTCCCACTTTCGGCACGCCTTACTCGAATGGATTCAGGGCGAACTAAGAGGATGCTCTCAGAGGCTAATGCGTCCTTGTGAGCGGGGACTTCCATTTGGCGCTCTAAGACGTTGACAGAAGCCTTGCCAGCACCTGCCGAGGAGACTCCATCTACTGTGAGGAAGTTTGAAATACCAATAAAGTCCGCGACAAAGATTGATGCAGGGCGCAGATAAACATCTGCAGGAATTCCAACCTGCTCAATCTTTGAATTACGCATAACGACAATTCGATCAGAGATACTCATCGCTTCATCTTGGTCATGTGTAACGAAGATACTCGTAATACCAAGGCGCTGCTGGACCTCTCGAATTTCAATTCGCATCTGGGCACGTAGCTTTGCATCAAGATTACTAAGTGGCTCATCAAAGAGGAGAACTTTCGGCTGCATCACCATGGCTCGCGCAAGAGCAACTCTTTGTTGTTGCCCACCAGAGAGTTGATTAGGTGAGCGATTAGCCATAGATGAAAGACTCATTGAATCTAGAACAGCTGATACATCCACTTTCACCTGCTCAGCAGGAAGTTTTTTGATTCTTGGACCATACGCCACGTTCTGATACACGCTCATATGGGGGAAGAGAGCGTAGGACTGAAAGACCATACCCATTGGTCGCTTATCTGGAGATAGAGATGAAACATCCTGGCCATCAAGCAAGATCGATCCTTGTGAAGGTGTTTCAAAGCCAGCGATCATTCTTAAGGTCGTGGTTTTCCCGCAACCAGATGGGCCAAGGAAGGTAATGAATTCACCAGGATTGATATCAAGATCAATTGAATCAACTGCCGTCACTTGCTCTTTCCCTTGCCCAAAAACCTTTGAGAGGTTTCTCAGCTCTAGCTTGCTTGAAGTTGATGCTGATCCCATTTTTGTCTCCATTTCTTAGGCCCTCACAATCGGTGTATTTGACGCTGACGAGGATGAATTTGGTTTTCCACGAACGAGGAGATTGATCAATCCCATCACTGTGAGCACTATGAAAATGAGTAAGGTACAGAAAGCAAAGGCGTTACCAAAGCGACCAGAATCAACTTCAGCCAGAATCTTCTGAGTCATAATCGGAGTTTCAGGTGTTGTAATAAAAATAATTGGTGACAAAGTTGTCATCGAGTGCGCAAAGGCAAACATCAGACCCGTCAATAACGCTGGCTTGATCAGTGGCAGCGTTATTTTTCTAAAGGTCGTAAATCCTGAGGCACCCAGTGATGCAGATGCTTCATCGATCGCAGGATTAATCTGTTGAAGGGCTGCAATTGCTGAACGTTGTCCCGCAGGGCTAGACCGAATTGTGTAGACCATGATGATCGCAACAGCGCCACCAAAGATCGCCCCACCACCAGCTAATTGAGGAAGAATTGTTGTCTCACCAATCTTGGTTGAGTGATTAAATGTAATCGCGAAACCAATTCCAAGAACTGTTCCTGGAACAGCCAGACCCAACATGCCCAGGAAGTCCAACATCTCACGGCCTTTTCGGACTTTTCTTACGATCAGCCAAGCAAGAACCATTCCCAAAAGCCCAGCGATTGGGGTAGCGATGAGTGCCATGATCGTAGTTTTCATTATTGCATCGCTACCAATTCCACTAAAGATATAGCGGTAATTTGCCAAAGTGGGGGAGTTATCGACACCAAGGAATTTCGCAAAACTTCCATAGATCACCGTGGCGTAAATAAGCACGATGAATGAAGCCATAAAAACTGGAATAATTAGTAGGAAAAACTTTGCAATTCTATTTTCAATGTAAGTCGGAGTTCCAGTGGGCTTTCCAGTAACACTCACAACACTTTTGCGCTCACCCCAATAACGTTGAACAATAAATACGATGAGTCCTGGAACAAGAAGTATTAATGAATATGCAGAGCCAGCGGGAACGTCATACTCACCATTGATTGCGATGTAGGCGCGTGAAGCAAGAACTGTGTAGTCACCACCGATAACGAGCGGATTAGCTAGGTCGGCAGAGGCTTCAACGAATAACAGGAGAAAAGAGCTTGCAAATCCTGGAATTAGCATAGGGAGAGTGACTTTATAGAAGGTCTTTAGCTTGGAAGCACCAAGCGAAGCAGAGGCTTCATCAAGTGCTGGATCCAGATTCTTCATCATTCCCAAGATGCTCATATATGCAACGGGAAAAAAGGAACAAGTAAGCACGATTGTCAAACCAGGCAAACCATACAAAGTTGGAGTTAGCCCAAGAATATCTCGCGTAATGATTCCGCTACGACCAAAAAGACTGATAACCGCAGTCGCAAATGCAAACGGTGGAGTAATGAGTGGAACAAGACTAATGATATGGAGAAGTTTCTTGCCTCTAAAATTTAACTTTACTTGAGCATAAGCTAAGAAGAATCCAATGATTGTTCCAAGGGTGGCCACGACAACACCCAAAACAATAGTATTTTTTATTATTCCTCGTACAACTTCAGATGTAAAGATCGTTGAAAAGACTT
>CAMCYA010000052.1 GCA_945883675.1 Bifidobacterium breve | reverse complement strand
CGCGGCTCTGAAAAAAATCCAATGTTGCAGCGTATATACGGAACAGCATGGCCATCAGTTGATGAATTGAATGCATATTTAGAGTTATTGGCAGAGGCAGAGAAGCGAGATCATCGACGTTTAGGAAATGAACTTGATTTATTTTCTTTTCCTGAAGAGATTGGTTCTGGCTTAGCTGTTTTTCATCCCAAGGGCGGAATTATTCGTCGCGCAATGGAGGATTACTCTCGGCTAAGGCACGAAGAAGAAGGATATGACTTCGTCTACTCACCGCATTTAACAAAGGCTGCATTGTTTGAAACCTCTGGACATTTGCAGTGGTATGCCGATGGCATGTATCCACCGATGATCTTGGATGAAGAACATAATCCAGATGGAACAATCAAACGAGCTGGTCAACAGTATTTCATGAAGCCGATGAACTGCCCATTTCATAATTTGATCTATAAGGCAAGAGGTCGCTCATACAGAGAGCTTCCATTAAGGCTCTTTGAATTTGGAACCGTGTATCGCTATGAAAAATCAGGAGTTCTTCACGGAATCACTAGGGCTCGCGGATTTACTCAAGACGATGCACATATCTATTGCACAAAGGAGCAGATGGTTGGTGAACTCGATTCACTTTTAACTTTTGTGCTCAACCTTTTGCGTGATTATGGGCTCACCGATTTCTACCTAGAGCTTTCTACTAAGAATCCTGAAAAATCTGTAGGTGAAGAGTCCGATTGGACCGAAGCGACCGAAGCCCTACGCAAAGCGGCAACTGCGCAGAATCTTGAATTAGTTTTGGATGAAGGTGGCGCCGCTTTTTATGGGCCAAAGATTTCAGTCCAGGCTAAAGATGCGATCGGTAGAACATGGCAGATGTCAACGATCCAAGTTGATTTTCAACTGCCGCAAAGATTCGAACTTGAATATTCTGCAAGTGATGGAACAAGACAACGCCCTGTAATGATTCACCGTGCTTTGTTTGGCTCTATCGAAAGATTCTTTGGTGTTCTAACTGAACATTACAGTGGAGCATTTCCACCATGGCTTGCTCCAGTACAAGCTATCGGTATTCCGGTGGCGGATAGCTTTGCAGATTATTTGGGTGAGGTCATTCAAACTATGCGCAAGGCCGGCATTCGCGCCGAGCTTGATGCATCCGATGATCGTATGCAAAAGAAAGTTCGAAATGCGCAGATGCAAAAGATCCCATTCATGGTCATTGCGGGTGAAGAAGATCAGACCGCTGGAGCTGTTTCATTTCGATATAGAAATGGCGATCAGAAGAATGGAATTCCTATCGCAGATGCGATTGTAGAAATTAAAAAAACTATCAAAGAACGTACGCAGGTCTAAATCTGTGAGTAATGAAATCGCTGGCGGGGGAATGCCAGATGGTTGGCAAAGACTTTGGGCGCCGCACCGTCTTGAATATCTGCGAGGGGAGAACCGACCACTTCCAGGTAATTTAGTCTCCTGTCCTTTTTGCGAAATACCTTCCAATTCCGATGAGGAGGGTCTAATTGTTTTCAGAGGTGTAACTGCTTACGTAGTCATGAATCTGTATCCTTACAATCCAGGACACCTCTTAATCTGTGCTAACCGACATGTGGCTGACTTAACGGAAGTAACAGAGGAAGAACGTAATGAGATTTACCAACTTACGTCACATGCCATGCAAGTTATTCGCAGAGTCTCTTCCCCTCAGGGATTTAATCTAGGAATGAACCAGGGTGAAGTCTCAGGTGCTGGAATTGCAGAACATATTCACCAACATGTTGTTCCGCGCTGGGGAGGCGATGCGAATTTCATGCCAATAATCGGCAAAACTAAGGTAATGCCTCAGCTACTTAGTTTAACTAGAGATGAAATCGCGGCTGCCTGGTAATTAAAGATTAAGTTGATTTATCAAATCCTGAACTTTATCAACGCCAATTCCTTTTTCGATCCATAACGGTATTGCTGGAAATTGCAGACCAGCGGGAAATGAACCTTCTCCATCGGATGTGAACTTCTCTAGATATTCTTCTCGAAACTCTTGAACCAGCGTCTGGTGTTCGTCATCGCTGTCAGTAATAGTTGGGGGAGTTGTTGAGTAATCAATGATGTGCAAATCCGAAAGACTGATCAATGCTATCGGTTGTCCAAGATCATCATGTAGGACTAAGAATGGAGTGATGAGTTGATCAAATACTCTATTTGCAAGCATCACCGCGTCATCAAAATCAGCATCTGATTTTTCTAACTGTGTAACTACAACTATTCGAGGAACTTGATATTCATCTAAGGCTTGCCATATTTCAATTGTTTGCTGGTCTATACCGGTTGCCGGGTTGATGACAAAGATTGCAAGATCACTCTGACTGTGAGGCTCTTGGGAATATGTTCCAGAAAACGCTTCGGCCACGCTATGGGGGTCCGCGCTCTCGTGGCCATACACGTGAATTCCTATTTTGGTGTTTAAAGATTGCACTGGGTCAGCCTACGATGTCCCTTGATGATTAGCGCAAAGATCAAGCCGGCTGTTACGAGAGTTATCACACCCGTAGCCTCATTTGCCCTGCGGTTAGGCATAACACCAAACGCCGTCACTTGGACCGGTGCCATAGCAGTTGTTGCAGCTGCTTTATATTTTTATCCTCGGGGTCAGTTCGTTGTTGGAACAATAGTTATTTCGCTAGCAGCGTTGAGTGATTTGTTTGATGGAACTATGGCTCGTATTTCAAAAGCGGGCTCAAGTGCGTGGGGAGGTTTCTTAGACTCCACAATCGATCGAGTAACAGATTCAGCCATATTAATCGGAGTAGGCCTTTTCTTAATTCAGCAAGGTGACCAACTTGCTGCGGTTGTTCTTGTTACCTTATTAATGGGGATGCTTGTGCCATATGTCAGAGCAAAGGCAGAGTCGCTAGGGATCCAATGTTCGGGTGGCTTAGCCGAGCGAACTGAGAGATTGATAATTGCATTAACGGCAATAGGTTTTGAAGGGTTGGGAGTCCCCTACGTTCTTGCAGTAGGAATGTGGTTACTTGCTTTGCTGGGAACATACACAGTTCTTCAACGGATGATTATCGTTAAACGGGCGATTTAGCGGTGAAGGAGAATCTTTCAGCCTTTGTTTATTTCGCAGGATGGCGTCTAGTTCGTTGGCTGCCTGAAAAAACTGCATACAACATTGCTTATGTTTTAGGTGATTATCTAGTTAAGCGAAACGGTAAAAGCGTTGCAAGGTTACGGAGCAATCTTTCTCGCACTCAAGTTTCAATGAGCAGTTCGGATCTGGAAGATCTATTAAAAAGAGCGATGCGCTCAAATATGCGATATTGGGTTGATACCTTTAGATTTCCAGACTGGTCAATCCAAAGAGTTCAGGGAACTGTAAGCGTTACAAATGAGCATCTAATGTTAGATGCCATTGCAGCCAAAACCGGGGTAATTGTCTCTCTTCCACATGCCGGTAATTGGGATCACGCGGGCGCGTATTTTTGCGCTAAGGGAATTCACCTAGTTACCGTTGCAGAGCGGTTAAAACCAGAAAAGTTATTTTTAAAGTTTCTTAAGTATCGACAAGACATGGGTATGGAGGTCTTGCCTTTAGATAGTCAAACTATCGGAGTATTAGCAACTAGATTGCGTGAGGGCCATTTAGTTGCTCTCGTGGCCGATCGAGATCTTTCTAAATCTGGAATTGAAGTTCAATTCTTTGATGGACCCACAAGAATGCCGGCAGGACCAGCTGTTCTGGCTTTGCAAACTCAAGCACCCCTGATCACCGCTTTTGTTTCATATACACCTACAGGAATTCATGTGGAGTTTAAGAATGTATTAATTCCATCGGAAGGTGAAGATAGGGATCGCGTCAAAGAAATAGTCTCCATGACTGCAAAACATTTCGAAGAAGGCATACGAAATAATCCTCAAGATTGGCATATGTTGCAGAGAATTTGGACAGATGGCGATTTCAAGGAGCGCCAGTAATGCTTAGTAAATTACTTAAAATTGGGATCGTATGTCCATATAGTTGGGACACTCCTGGCGGCGTAGGAAATCATGTTCGAGATCTCGCAGAGTACTTAATCGCACAGGGACATGATGTTTCAGTGTTAGCGCCCGCATCTGAAGATGCACTCTTACCTTCCTATGTCGTTAACGCTGGAAAACCAATATCAATTCCCTATAACGGAGCGGTTGCACGAATTCTTTTTGGACCAGTTGCATATTCAAGGGTTAGAAACTGGATCGCTGAGGGAAATTTCGATCTTCTACATCTGCACGAACCGGCAATACCCTCAATATCTTTGCTGGCCTGTTGGGCGGCAGAGGGACCTATGGTCGGAACTTTTCACGCAGCCGCAAAGCATCAAAAGATTATCTTTGCAATTGGTCCCATCCTGGAACCAGCGATAGAAAAACTATCGGCACGGATTGCCGTGTCAGAGGCAGCGCGGTTAACTCTTACGGATCATTTAGATACAGATGCAGTAGTAATTCCCAACGGAATATATGCCTCTCGATACACGCATGGTTCACCGCAAAGTAAGTGGCAAGGCAACACCATTGGTTTCATTGGACGTTTTGAAGAATCGAGAAAGGGATTAAGTGTTTTAATCGATGCACTTCCAGTAATTTCTAGGTTTGCACCAGATGTTAAAGTTTTTGTTGCAGGTCCTGGAGATCCAGAAGAGGCAATCGAAAGTATTGATCCTCAGTTGAGAGCACGCTTCGAGTTTCTTGGAAAGATATCTGAGTCTGATAAAGCTGATTTCATGACATCGGTTGCACTCTACGTTGCACCTAACACTGGGGGAGAATCCTTTGGAATCATCGTCGCCGAAGCGCTAGCTGGAGGGGCATGTGTTGTCGCAAGTGATATCCCAGCCTTTGATGATTTGTTAGGTCATGGCCAGTATGGTGCGTTATTTGAATCGGAAAACTCCACCGAACTTGCGAAGGTAATTATTGATCTTCTCCGAAATCAAGAGAAGAGAATTGAGTTAGCAAAATCAGGCAAAGACCATGCTCAGTTATTTGATTGGTCGGTTGTTGCTGAACAGATTTATTCTGTATATGAGATGGCTATGGTTGGTGGCTCTAAAGTCAGAGTCGC
>CAMCYA010000051.1 GCA_945883675.1 Bifidobacterium breve | reverse complement strand
AAAAGACCACGACGGTTGTGGTGATCATGTGGGTTAACTTTCAAGTGCTCGGTAATCTGATCAATTCTCTTTGAGAGAAGTGCGACCTGTGCTTCAGGTGATCCCGTGTCAGTAGGTGAAGAACCATATTGAGCGATGATCTCTTTTTTTACTTCTGGTGTTAGTGCCATTTTGTTTCTCCTTGTTTACTGAGCACGAATGCTTTTCGGTCTGATTCACGAAAAACTCGCTATCTCGATTGAAGGGCTAGGTTACCAGCGAGTCTTCGAATCGGTGAAATCCTCACTAAATCCCCGCTTACATCTCGGTGAGAGCTCGGGCTCTATCGCAGTCCTTAGCCATTTGTTCGAGCAGTGGTTCTAACCCATCAAATTTCAACGTATCTCGCAATCTCCAACCAAATTCTATAGTTGCTCGCTTTGTGTAGAGATCTAGATCGGTTTGATCGAGAGCATACGCTTCAACCTGTCGTCCTCGTACACCTTCAAAAGTTGGATTAGTTCCGATTGAAATCGCAGCAGGCCATCGATCAATACCCACAGCAAGCCAACCTGCATACACACCATCTGCTGGGATAGTTTGATTTTCTAAATCACCCAAATTTGCAGTTGGATAACCAATCTCTCGGCCCCTTTTTTCTCCATGAACAACAATTCCATCTAAACGATGCGGACGTGTCAGCATCTGACGCGCACTTTCTACGTCACCATCGATAACCGCTTTTCGAATACGAGTAGATGAAATTGTCTCTTCACTATCGTTTTCTAAATCTAAAATTACTGTCTCAAACTCTTTGTACTGTTTTAAGGCTTCAACATTGCCAAACGCTTTATGGCCGTATGTGAAGTTTTTTCCAACCACTATTTTTGTTGCTTTGAGCTGATCAATAAGCACTTTTTTTACAAAGTCCTCAGGTGACATTGCAGCAAACTCTTTCGTAAATTTAATCACTGCCACTTGATCTGCGTTGTGAATCTTCAATAACTCAATTCGATCGGTCAGCACTGTCAGGGCTGTGGGGGCACGTTCGGGTGCAAAAATTGAAGTCGGGTGTGGATCAAAGGTCAAAGCAATTATTTTTTGATCTCCTGCAATTTTTTTGGCGCGAGTAAGAATCTCTTGGTGTCCTTTGTGGACTCCATCGAAATTTCCAATTACAACGACGCTCATAGCTACATTATCCACGAGTTAGTTGGCCGGGGCGAACACGGCTATTGGCTTGGCTCTTCCTTCAACATTTTGAAGCAATGCGATCAATTGGTTTGAACTATCAATACCAGCGTAAATTTTGGGGTCTGGATTTGCCGCTAAAGCTCTACCGAATGAGAGTTCGATTTTCTCATCCAGTGCGATCTCTCTCACGGCAAATGTTGATCGGGCAACATCGGCGATATCTAGAGTTTCAAAATCTTTGCTCTTTAGCTGATCCAGAGTAATTGCGCGATCTAATCCAAAGCTTGCAATTCGAGTTCGTCGCAGTGAGTTTAAATGGCCCCCAACGCCAAGTCCATCCCCGCAATCTCGTGCGATCGCTCTAATGAAAGTTCCTGCAGAACAAGTTACTTCAATATCTATCTCAACGCGCATTTCAATTCTACGAATCTGCTTAATTTCTAAAGTTGAAATTGTTACTTCTCTGGCAGGAAGCACAACATCTTCACCTGAGCGAACTCTGTTGTAGGCCCGTTCACCATCAATCTTTACTGCAGAGACAGAACTTGGACGTTGCTGGATAGTACCTCGCATTTTTGCAATTTCATCATTGATTTGTTGATCAGAGATATGCGATGCATCTGTGGAGTTGATTACTTCGCCCTGTGAATCATCGGTAACAGTTGCCGAGCCCAAGGTTATGGTTGCACAATAATCTTTATCGCCATCAGTGATGTACTGAAGCAACCTCGTGGCATTGTTAAAGCCCAAAACCAGAATACCTGTAGCCATTGGATCTAATGTTCCGGCATGGCCTACCTTGCGTGTTTCGAGTGAACGCCTTGCAACAGAGACCACATCGTGACTCGTCATTCCTGGCTGTTTATCAACGACCAGAAAACCATGCTGCATTCTTACTTCACTTCCCTAATTCTCATTAAGGTTTCTCATCGATAACACGTGGTGCTTTATAAGGATCCTCACCGCCGGCGTACTCTGCGTTCTTTCTTAACTCTGCAACTTGTGCATCCTGTTCATGAACTTTTGCAAGGAGTGAATCAAGTGCAAGTGCGCTCTCGGGTAGACCGTCCTCGAAGAATTCAATGCTGGGAGTAATTCGAAGTGAAAGTTCACGACCAAGGGCAGAACGAATTGCACCTTTTGCACTTTCTAGTGCAGCAGCTGTTGCAGCTCTTTCTTCAAGGTCTCCTAAAACGGTATAGAAAACAGATGCCTGTTGTAGATCACCTGTAACCCTTGCGTCAGTAACAGTTACAAATCCAAGGCGTGGATCCTTGATCTTTGTTTCAAGAAGTTGCGCGACGATAACTTTAATACGATCTGCAACTTTTAGAGTGCGATGTGATTGACCCATCTTTATGCTCTCTTTTTCTCACGCATCTCAAAACACTGAACAAGATCGCCAATTGTGATCTCCTTCATGTTGCCAAGACCAATACCGCACTCGAAGCCTTCGCGCACTTCATTTGCATCGTCCTTGAATCGTTTGAGTGAGTCGATAGTGAGGTTATCAACCAAAGTTTCGCCATTGCGCAAAATACGAGCCTTCGCATTTCGGCGAATGACTCCATCCTTGACGATTGAACCGGCAATGTTTCCAGCCTTTGATGATTTGAAGATTTCGCGGACTTCGGCGTTTCCGACAATAACTTCTTCGTACTCTGGCTTTAACAATCCCTTGAGTGAGAGTTCAATCTCCTCAATTGCGTTATAAATTACTGAGTAGAAACGAACTTCAACACCTTCTTGATCAGCATAAATTGCTGTCTGGACTTCTGGTTTAACGTTAAAACCAATCACTACAGCAGTTGATGCAGAGGCCAAAGTAATATCGCTCTTTGTAATCGCACCAACACCACGGTGAATCACTCGTAGATCAACTTCTGCTCCAACATCTAGTTGCATTAAGGCATCTTCCAACGCTTCTACAGAGCCACTCACGTCGCCCTTAAGAATTAAGTTAAGTGTTGACACCTTGGACTGCTCCATAAAGTCTTCCAGAGAGACTTTCTTACGCGCTTTGGCCAACTGTGCATTTCGCTCTGCAGCTTGACGTTTTTCTGCGATCTGACGAGCGGTTCGATCTTCATCTGCAACTAAGAATGTATCTCCAGCACTTGGCACTGAAGTAAAACCAAGTACCTGCACAGGACGTGATGGTCCGGCAATATCAACTGCATTTCCATCTTCATCTAACATTGCACGCACTCGACCAAATGCACTACCCGCAACAATGGCATCACCAATTTTTAGTGTTCCACGTTGAACTAGAACGGTAGCAACTGGTCCTCGTCCGCGATCCAAGTGAGCTTCAATTGCTACACCCCGAGCAGAATCATCTGCGATAGCGCGTAGATCAATCGCTGCATCTGCAGTCAAGAGAATTGAATCAATAAGTTGATCGATTCCGACACCAGATTTAGCTGAAACATTTACGAAAATTGTCTCACCGCCGTACTCTTCGGCAACTAAGTTGTACTCAGTTAACTGCTGACGAACCTTGTCTGGATTAGCACCCTCTTTATCAACCTTGTTCACTGCAACCACAATTGGAACATCTGCTGCCTGCGCGTGATTGAGTGCTTCAATTGTCTGAGGCATAATTCCATCATCTGCTGCCACCACGAGAACTGCAATATCGGTCACCTTGGCACCACGTGCACGCATTGCCGTAAAGGCCTCGTGACCAGGTGTATCAATGAAAGTAATTGCTCGATTAACACCATCATGATCATGATGAATTTGATAGGCACCAATATGTTGAGTAATTCCGCCAGCTTCACCCTTCATAACTTCGGATTTGCGAATTGCATCTAGAAGTGATGTTTTACCATGGTCAACGTGACCCATAACAGTGACAACAGGTGGACGCGCAACTAGAGAATCAGGATCTAATTCAGATATCTCACCAGCAAGATCGATATCAAAGTCCTGTAGAAGTTCGCGGTCTTCATCTTCTGGGCTAACAATTTCAATGTTGTAACCCAGTTGAACGCCGAGAATTTCAAATGTGTCAGCATCTACAGATTGCGTTGCAGTAACCATCTCTCCCAAGTGGAATAAGGCAGCAACTAATGCTGCTGGATCTGCACCAATTTTGTCTGCAAAGTCAGCTAACGATGCACCACGGCGCATACGTATAGGAGTCTTTCCATCTCCGTGAGGAACAACTGCGCCACCGAGTTGTGGTGCCTGCATATTGTCGAACTCATCGCGTAATGCTTTACGTGATTTTTGTTTACGACCAGATTTCTTACTTGCATTCTTTCCAAATGCTCCGCCAGCGCCGCCGCGTTGTGGTGGACGACCACCACCTGGACGCTGTGGTCCGCCAGTTGATGGTGCACCTGTTCCTGGAGTATTTGTTTTGTATGGTGAATTACTTGGTGCACCAGGTGTGCGAGGTGCAAAACCACTTCCTGCACCAGGTGCTCCAGTGCGCGGTGTGCCAGGACGAGCTGCAAAACCTGGACGTACAGAACCTGGACGAGAGCCAGCCATTCCAGAACGAGGTTGTCCAGTTGGAGATCCTTGTGGTCTTTGTGGCGGACGTGGAACTGCACTGCCAGTTGAAAATGGATTGTTACCTGGACGTGGTGGACGCGGAACTGCGCTGCCCGTTGAAAATGGATTGTTACCCGGACGAGCGGCAGGTTTTGGTGGAACTGCCGGCGATGTTGGAGCTGTTGCAGCAGTTGCTGATCCACCGTCGTTAGCTTCACTTGCACGATCTTGCGCTTCAAACTTTGCTGCTTCTTCTCTATTAGCAACTGCTTTTGCTTGTTCTAATTTCAGCGCTTCAATATCTACGCCAAGCTCTGCTGCTAATTCAGCAGCTTGTTCTGGGGAAACTTCACCCTTTGGCTTTGCCGCTGACTTCTTTGCGGCAGCTTTCTTTACAGGCTTTTTCTCCTCGACCGGTTTTGCATCGGGATACATTTCGATCATCTTGCGCACCACTGGTGCTTCTACTGTCGATGATGCGGAGCGAACAAACTCGCCCATTTCTTGGAGTTTAGCAAGAACAACCTTGCTCTCCATGCCGAGTTGTTTTGCCAACTCATGTACGCGGACCTTTGACACATTTCTCCTGTCTTGGCCCGCATTTTCTCAAATGCAAGCCTTAGTTGAACGACCTCATAGTTCTAACGAGCTCATTTGAGTTTCATATCTTTC
>CAMCYA010000050.1 GCA_945883675.1 Bifidobacterium breve | reverse complement strand
CTTTGGCTGAGCAAGGATAAAAACCTTCTTTCGCCCCTTACAAACAGCACAACTGGGGGCCTTGTCGTGCATTGTGAACTTTGCCCCTATGTGAGGCAAGATAGGCCCTAGTGAATCTGCTGAACGAGAAGCCGATAGATTTTTTGGTTGTTGAAAGGAGTCGTCTGTGTCGCAATTCGATCTTGTAATCCTTGGTGGTGGAAGTGGCGGTTACGCTGCAGCACTTAGAGGAGCACAACTTGGCCTCAAGGTCGCATTAATCGAATCGGACAAAGTCGGTGGTACTTGTCTACATCGTGGTTGCATTCCAACTAAAGCCCTACTTCATTCGGCTGAGATTGCAGATGGCGCTCGCGAAGGTTCAAAGTTTGGTGTTAAGTCAACTCTTAATGGCATGGATATGGATGGAGTCAACGCCTATAAGGATGGCGTAATTAATAAGCTTTACAAAGGCTTATCTGGACTAGTGAAGTCACGGGGAATAGTTTTTGTTGAAGGTCATGGGAAACTCGTTTCAAAAGATACCGTTGAGGTAGCAGGGGTTAAATACTCTGGCAAGAACATAGTTTTGGCTACAGGTTCATATGCAAAAACTCTCCCTGGTTTAGAAATTGATGGAGAAAGAATAATTACATCCGATCATGGGACTAAGTTGAACTATGTTCCAAAAAGCGTGATTGTTCTTGGTGGCGGAGTCATTGGCTCTGAATTTGCATCAGTCTGGAAATCATTTGGAAGTGAAGTGACAATTGTTGAAGGTTTGCCGCGGTTGATCGCACTTGAAGATGAATCTTCTAGTAAGCAACTTGAGCGGGCATTTCGAAAGCGTGGAATTAATCTAGAACTTGGCGTTAAGTTTGCATCGGCAGTAAAAAACAAAAAAGATGTCACCGTTACCCTCGAAGATGGAAAATCATTGACTGCCGAACTGCTGATGGTTGCAGTGGGTCGTGGGCCGGTTTCGGAGAACATTGGTTACCAAGAGCAGGGCATAACTATGGATCGCGGTTATATATTAGTAGATGACAAGTGCCGAACTAATATTCCAGGTATCTGGGCAGTTGGTGACTTGATTCCAACATTGCAGTTGGCACACGTTGGATTTGCAGAGGGAATTTTAGTTGCAGAGGAGATCGCAGGATTAAATCCCCGTCCAATAAACTATGACGGAATCCCTCGCGTGACCTACTCAGACCCTGAAGTAGCATCTGTTGGATTAACCACTGAAGAAGCAAAAAAGCGTGGCCATGATGTTGTCGAACTAACGTATGACCTAGCAGGAAATGGAAAAGCTCAAATTCTAAATACCTCAGGTTCAATTAAGTTAGTTTCTCAAAAAAATGGTCCAGTTTTAGGTGTTCACATGGTTGGAGCACGAGTTGGTGAACTGTTAGCCGAGGCGGAATTAATTTACAACTGGGAAGCGCGTGCAGAAGATGTTGCACCGCTAATCCATGCACATCCAACACTATCAGAGGCCATGGGTGAGGCTCACATGGCACTTGCTGGCAAACCGCTTCACGCACACGGATAACCAAGGGAGAAAACAATGACATTTTCTGTAACGATGCCGGCACTTGGTGAAAGTGTTAGTGAAGGAACTGTAACTCGTTGGTTAAAAGCTGAGGGTGATCACGTGAATGTTGATGAACCATTATTGGAAGTTTCGACTGACAAAGTAGATACTGAAATCCCTTCCCCTGTTGCTGGAACGCTTCAGAAAATTGTTGTGCAAGTTGATCAGACAGTTCCAGTGGGTGCCGAATTAGCGGTAATTGCTGATGGCGCTGCAGCTTCTGTCGTTGCAACTCCAGCTGCACCGTCTACTCCTGTTGCAGCCCCAGTTGTTGCTACTCCAGTTTCAACTCCTGCGCCTGCTGCTGCTCCTGTATCTAATGCATCTACCGCGGGAACTGTAATTACGATGCCTGCACTAGGTGAAAGTGTCAGTGAGGGAACTGTAACTCGATGGTTAAAAAATGTCGGTGACACTGTTGCAGCCGACGAAGCTTTGCTTGAAGTATCAACCGACAAAGTAGATACTGAAATCCCTTCGCCAGTTTCTGGAGTTTTATTAGCCATAGATGTAGCTGTAGATACAACAGTTCCTGTTGGTGCACGGTTAGGTTTGATTGGAGTATCCGGTGGTGCTGTTGTTCCGCCAGTACAGGCTCCTGTTGTTCCGCCAGTTGTCGCAGCGCCTGTCACTGCACCAGTAGTTGCCGCTCCAGTTGTTGCACCAGTAGTTGCAGCCCCTACCACCCCTTCAGTTGCTCAACCTCTAGATGCGTATGTAACTCCCCTAGTTCGCAAACTTGCTTCAGATTTAGGTGTGAATCTTGCAAACGTAAAGGGAACAGGTATCGGTGGTCGAATTCGCCGAGAAGACGTTGAAGCAGCTCGCCCAGTAGCCATTGCAACTGCCTCTGGCACAAGTGCAGTTGCAATAAGCCCTTCTGCCCCTCGCACATCGACAGTTGCTGTCTCACCACTTCGTGGGACTACCGTAACAATGTCGCGTCTTCGTAAAGTGATTGCAGCCCGCATGGTCGAATCACTTCAGGTAAGTGCGCAGTTAACGACTGTAGTAGAAGTAGATGTGACAAAGATTTCTAGATTACGCGATCGCGCAAAAGCTAGTTTTGAAGCGCGCGAAGGTGTGAAATTGTCGTACCTGCCATTCTTCTCTGTTGCTGTTTGTGAAGCTCTTAAGCAACACCCTGTTCTTAACTCGTCTGTTGAAGGTGATCAAATTACTTATCATGGCGCAGAACATCTAGGAATAGCTGTCGATACTGAGCGAGGCTTGTTAGTTCCAGTGATTGCAAATGCAGGCGATTTAAATATGGGTGGAGTAGCGAGAAAGATCGCTGATCTTGCAGCTCGCACGCGCGATAACAAAGTAACACCTGATGAATTAGGTGGCGGAACTTTCACCTTAACTAATACTGGAAGTCGCGGAGCACTCTTTGACACTCCAATTATCAGTCAACCACAAGTTGCAATTCTTGGACTTGGCGCTGTCGTAAAGCGACCAATGGTCGTTAAAGGTGATGATGGCGGAGAAAGTATCGCCATTAGATCAATGGTCTACCTTGCCCTGTCTTATGATCATCGAGTTGTAGATGGCGCTGATGCAGCGAGATTCTTAGTTACATTAAAGGACCGTCTAGAAGGTGGCGCTTTCGAATCCGATCTAGGGCTCTAATATGGCAAAGTTTGCGGCAAAGCGAATTGCAGTAACAGGCGCATCGGGTTTAATCGGTAGCGCCCTTGTTGGACACCTAAAGTCAGAGGGCCACACCGTTCAACGTCTTGTGCGTCGCTCTCCTATTTCATCTGATGAAGTTCAATGGGATCCGCAAACTGGTTTTGTAGATCTGCAACCATTAAATGGTGTTGATGCAATTATTCATTTAGCTGGTGTTGGAGTCGGAGATAAACGTTGGAACAGGAAGTACAAAGCAGAGATTTTGAACTCTAGACTTCTGGGTACTACCGCTATTGCTGCAGCAGTGGCAGAACTTAAGCCTCAAGTGTTTATTTCAGCCTCTGCAATTGGCTGGTATGGAGAAAGTGGAAATCGCGCAGTTGTTGAAACCGACAGATATGGTGATGACTTCTTAGCAACCGTCTGTCGAGAATGGGAAGGCGCAGCAGATTTAGCCGGGGATATTCGCACTGTAAAGCTAAGAACCGGTTTAGTTTTAGATCCAACAGGTGGCGCACTTGGCAAAATGCTTCCACTCTTTAGATTCGGCCTTGGCGGAAAACTAGGCAGTGGAAAACAATGGTGGTCATGGATTACTTTGCATGATCAAATTCGCGCAATTATGTTTGCCCTAGAAAATCCAATCTCTGGTCCAGTAAACATAACCACACCTAATCCGGTCACTAATCAAGAATTCACATCGGCGTTAGCACGTGCCATGCATCGTCCTGCTCTATTTCCTGCTCCAGCTATTGCTTTGAAGATAGCTATGGGAGGTTTTTCTTCTGAAGTTCTTGGATCTAAAAAGGTTGTTCCCCATGTTCTGCAAGAAGCGGGATTCGTTTGGGACTATCCACACATTTCTGAAGCGTTAACTGAGTTAGTTAAAGATTAAATCACTTACTAGTCGCCCAGAAAAAAGTGCTCCTTGTTGTGATGGGACAGTTCTGTGATCTCCTGCGACATAAAGGTGATCATTGACTTTGTGGCTCTGAGATAAGGCTCGACCAACATTTTGCAAGGGCAGCGCAGCGGGAATCTCATATTTAGCAATCAACTGCCAATCATGCGTTGATACAGCCCACATCAGAGCCAAATGTCTGCGAACATCAGATTCTGTGGTGTTTACTCCCGTTGTTGTTGAGATTAAATGAAAACCAGCAGGAGCATAGTTTCTTGAGATATCTGAAATAACTAGTGAGTTGATGACTGGGCCCCTATTTTCTCCGTCAAGAACAATCCGCCCAGTTCCTGATGGATTCGATTGCACCGCGTGATACCAAGTAATACATCCAACCATCTTTGGAATTTCAGATAGCCCTAATAGCTGAGTGGCCGTCGTTGCATCAGTTGCAACGATTATTTTCTCCGCGCTAAAAATTCCGTGAGTTGAGTAAACTTTCTTGTCAACAATTCGATCAACCTGGACATTATAGGAAATATCTGAAACACGTTTTGCTAGTGCGTAGGAGAGCTCTCCTACTCCATTTCTTGGGACACCTATTGCACCACTGACAAAACTTCGGAGTATAAGTTGACCATACGTGGCATCCACATATTTGGGATCGGCGAGAAAAACCCCCTGCAAGAAGGGTCTAAGGACTCTTTCATATGTGAGACCACAACGCATCAAGCCATCGGCCAATGAATCGTTTTTTAACTTTGGACCATAAATAAATTTGAGGAGGGCAATTTTTTCAGGCATTGTTCCCAAAGATCTATCAAAGACTGATAGAAATGCATTCCTTGGATCACCGATGTGGCGTCGGCCTTTATCCAGTGCAATTTCAACCACTTTCGGAGCCAATTGGAACTCAAGTTCTTTCATTATTTGTAACTCTTTTAATGCTGGATAGTTAGCATTAACCAATTGAAATCCGCGATCACAAATAAAACCATCGATGAGATCACTTGCGACACGACCACCAGGGCGATCTGAAGATTCTAAAACTTTTACATTGGCCCCTCGTGCCTGGCAATGAATTGCAGCATTTAAGCCAGCCAATCCCCCGCCAACAATCAAGACGTCCAAATCTTTATCCACGTTCCCCTATTTCTCCCACATGCTGCGTCATTTGGGCAACAAACAGTGAACCAGAGGTAGGGACAGGCCAAGGCTTTCCATACACAATTGCTTCAACTACTTACTTTGTAATTTAGAAGGCCACCATACTTTTCCGCCAATATCGTGGACCATTGCTGGAACCAATATTGTTCGGACAATCATTGTGTCTAGTAAAACTCCAAAGGCAACTGCGAATCCAAGTTGTGCCAAGAATACAAGTGGCAAGACACCAAGAACTCCAAAAGTTGCGGCCAGAACGATACCTGCAGATGTAATGACACCGCCTGTAACAGTCAATCCCTTAATGACACCTGCTCGGGTTCCAATCTTTGTGCTTTCTTCTCGAACTCTTGTCATTAAGAAAATGTTGTAATCAATTCCAAGTGCTACTAAGAAGATGAATGCGAATAATGGGAACGATACATCTGCTCCTTTAAATCCAAAGATGTG
>CAMCYA010000049.1 GCA_945883675.1 Bifidobacterium breve | reverse complement strand
CCGGGCTGTGCGCGGTGAAACTATAGGTACTCTGGTCGCATAAGCGGTTCAGAATTAGAGGAGCAAAGACCATGGCAGATGTAGCAAGTGCGCTAGCAGATGCACAGACAAAGATGAACAAAGCGGTAGAAGTTGCAAAAGATGATTTTGCATCGATCCGCACTGGTCGTGCACATCCATCTCTTTTTAATAAAGTCATGGTCGACTACTACGGCACCTATACAGCTCTGTCTCAATTGGCATCAATTCAGGTTCCAGAGGCACGCATGGCAATAATTGCACCTTTTGATAAGGGCGCGATGGCTGCGATTGAAAACGCGATCCGTGGCTCCGATCTTGGCGTTAATCCTGGTAATGATGGAGTGGTGATTCGAGTCAATTTTCCACAGTTAACAGAGGAACGCCGTAAAGAGTTTATAAAAGTTGTTAAAACAAAGGCAGAAGATGCCAAGATTTCAATGCGAAATATTCGCCGTACTGCAAAAGAGGCCATGGAAAAGTTAGAAAAAGATGGCCACATCGGTAAAGATGATTTAGCCCGTGGGGAAAAAGAGTTAGAAAAGGTGACGTCTGATCACGTTGCAAAAATAGATGAGATGCTCAAGCACAAGGAGGTTGACCTCCTCGAAGTTTAAGGAGTTTGCTCCTATGTCAGATTTACATGCAATAAACGAGGCAATCAACAAAAAAGCTGGGCGAAAACTACTGCCATCCATAGCCGTTGGTTTGTCTCTGATTGCTTTGGTCTGGTTTGCACTCTCATATGAGCGCGTAATTTTTGCAGGTGTAGTAGCTACGGCAATCATTTTGGGCGCACGAGAAATTACACGTGCATTTGCAGCTCGTGGGATAACAGTTTCATTTAACGGATTACTTCTAGCCTCAGTTGCTTTGTCATATGCTGCTTGGAACGGTGGATCCGGCGGACTTGCAGTAGCAACTGCAGTTGCAATGCCACTGCTTCTAATCCGTGCATTACTTCAGGGACCAGAGGGTTTTGTTGCAAAGGCAACTGCCACGGTTTTCTCCCTGCTTTATCTTCCATTTCTAGCTGGCTTTTTAATCTTGCTGGGTCGACCAGAAAATGGTTTTCAGCAAGTAATGACATTTATGGTTTTAGTAGGTTGTAACGATACTTTTGGTTACATTGTTGGTGTTCTCTTTGGTAAACATCCACTCGTTCCAAAGATTTCTCCGAAGAAAACCTGGGAGGGTTTAATTGGGTCAATAATCTTTACAGTTATCGGTGGATCATTGGCTTTTTACTACGTCATGGATATGCAGTGGTGGTTAGGGATTGTCGTTGGTCTAATGATTGTTTTTACCGCAACTTGTGGGGATCTCATTGAAAGTGCAATGAAGAGAGATTTAAGTTTGAAAGACATGGGAACATTGCTACCCGGCCATGGTGGAATGTTGGATCGCCTAGATTCAGTTGTTTTATCGGCCCCTGCTATGTGGCTAGCTTTAGAGCTCGTCAGAGATTTTCTATGAGCAGCAAAGTCCCAGAGATTAACCTTGTTTTTGATGAGCCAGTTCAGCGTAAAAAGATACCTAAGCATTTAGCTGATTTTGGAGTGAGCGAGCGAAAAGCCTTTGCCGAAGAGTTAGGCCTTCCTGGCTATCGCGCAAGCCAGGTTGCCACACATTATTTTTCACATTTATCAAATGATCCGCAGCAGTGGAGTGATATTCCAGCAGATTCACGTCAAAGTATTGCCGATGCACTTACTCCCCAACTAATTGAGCTTGTTACTACACGAACTACAGACAATGGAATGACTCGAAAAGATTTATGGAAGTTACATGACGGAGTTTTGGTAGAGAGTGTTTTGATGCGCTACACAGACCGAGTAACTGTATGTATCTCATCTCAAGCCGGTTGCGGAATGAACTGTCCTTTTTGCGCAACAGGCCAAGCTGGTTTAACTCGAAACTTATCGGCAGGAGAAATTACAGAACAGATTGTGGCAGCAGCTAGAGCCTGTACTAACGGAGAACTTCCTGGTGGGCCAAGTAGATTATCCAATATTGTTTTTATGGGAATGGGCGAACCGCTTGCTAACTACAACGCAGTCATTCGAACTGTAAGAAACATAACTGATCCAAACCCTGATGGGTTAGGTATTAGTGCTCGCTCAGTAACTGTTTCAACTGTTGGTCTTGTTAACGGAATTGAGAAACTGACCGAAGAAGGAATCTCTGTCACTCTGGCCGTTTCATTACACACACCAGATGATGAACTTCGTGACACATTGGTTCCAATCAACAATCGTTTCAATATTCGAGAGGTTTTGGCCGCTGCCGATCTTTTTGAAAAGAAAACTGGTCGTCGCTACTCCATTGAATATGCCTTGATTCGAGACATCAATGATCAATCATGGCGCGCAGATCTATTGGGACGTTTACTGAAAAATAGAAATGCCCACGTCAATTTAATTCCACTTAATCCCACTCCTGGATCAAAGTGGACTGCATCTCGCCGTGAAGATGAGGCCGAGTTCGTTCGAATTCTTGAAAGCTATGGCGTGCCAGTTACGGTAAGGGATACCAGAGGCCGCGAAATTGATGGGGCATGTGGTCAATTAGCCGCTGCCGAAAAGGGAAGTTCTACCAGTTAATATTAAAGTGATCACTAGTGAGTTAGCCCCCGAATTGCTAGGCTCGCCCCATGAAAAAGCTCAGCAACTTCATTAATGGAAAATCTGTAGAATCAAAATCAGGTGAGTCAACAACCCTGATCAATCCTGCAACTGGCGCGGCCTTTGCGACTGCTCCTAAATCAAATGCTGCAGATGTTGATGCAGCATTTAAAGCAGCAAATGATGCTTTTGCTCATTGGCGCGATTCCACGCCATCTATTCGCCAACGTGCACTGTTAAAGATTGCAGATGCTATTGAAGAGCGCGCAGATGAGATTATCGCCATTGAAGTTGAAAATACTGGCAAACCAATCTCTCTAACAACAACTGAGGAAGTTCCACCAATGGTGGATCAGATTCGTTTTTTTGCAGGAGCTGCAAGAAATCTAGAAGGTAAATCAGCTGGCGAATACATGTCCGGTATGACTTCAATGATTCGCCGCGAACCTGTAGGAGTTATCGGCCAAGTAACTCCATGGAACTATCCAATGATGATGGCCGTTTGGAAATGGGCTCCAGCAATTGCTGCAGGAAACACAGTTGTTCTAAAGCCAAGTGATACAACACCTGCATCAACTGTGTGGATGGCAAATCTCATGGCAGAGTTTTTACCAGCAGGAGTTTTCAATGTTATTTGTGGCGAGCGCGAAACAGGTGCAGCACTTGTCAATCACAAACGTCCTGACATGGTTTCAATTACTGGCTCTGTTGGCGCAGGAATCCAAGTTGCAGAATCTGCTGCAAAACAGGTCAAGCGCGTGCACCTTGAATTAGGTGGCAAAGCTCCTGTAGTTGTTTTTGCTGATGCAGATCTAGGAGCTGCAGCCGAAGCAATTGCAGTCGCAGGTTATTTCAACTCTGGCCAAGACTGCACTGCAGCAACTCGAGTTATTGTCCAAGAATCTGTCTATGACGAATTTGTACATCTGCTTACCGAACAGGCAAAGGCTGTAGTAATTGGCGCACCTGCCGATAAGGATGTATTTCTTGGTCCAGTAAACAATGCCAATCAGTTAGCAAGGGTCAGCGAGCTTGTTGCCAAGGCCCCATCTCATGCAAAGATTATGGCGGGGGGAGCAGCCCTTGACCGAGCAGGCTATTTTTTCCCAGCAACAGTGATCGCAGATCTTCGCCAAGATGATGATCTAATCCAGAAAGAGATTTTTGGTCCCGTCATCACAGTTCAGAAATTTACCGACGAGGCCCAAGCCGTCTCAATGGCAAATGGCGTGGATTACGGCCTTGCCTCTAGCGTTTGGACGACAAATCACGGCGTTGCCATGCGCATGGCCAAGGCTTTTGACTTTGGATGCGTCTGGATCAATACCCACATTCCTATCGTTGCTGAAATGCCACATGGCGGCTTCAAACGCTCTGGCTATGGCAAGGATCTCTCAGCCTATGGATTTGAGGATTACACGCGAATTAAGCATGTAATGAGCAATATTGGGGCGTAGTATTTGTCCCGATTCATCCACCACTACCCACAGAAAGTTCGAGGCTTGATAACTCGACCACTTGCTTGTGTTTAACCCTTAAGGAGTAAATCAGTATGTCAAAAGAAAGTTCACTCTCACCAGAAGCTAAATCAGTTTTAGGTGCAATGGTTTCTCGCCGTACAGTATTAGCCGGCGCAGGAGGATTAGGTGCAGTAGGTCTACTTGCTGCATGTGGAGGCGGATCTGATTCTGCCGATGGCGCAGGTACAGTCCGATGGGGCAACTGGCCTTTGTATTTAGATTACGACGAAGAGACTCAGAAGTATCCAACCCTCGATAAGTTCACTGCAGCAACAGGAATTGCAGCAGAGTACTTCGAGGATTACAACGACAACGATGAGTTTTTTGGAAAAGTACAGGCACAACTTAAATTAGGTGAAGATATTGGATATGACGTTGTCTCACCAACAGACTGGATGGTAGCTCGCTGGATACGTCTTGGTTACACACAAAAATTTGATACGGCAAATATTCCAAACAAAGTAAATATTCTTGATTCTCTTGCATCTCCTTCTTACGATCCAAACCGTGAACAGTCATTAACGTGGCAGGGCATCATGTCAGGATTTGGATGGAACGTTGAGAAGAATCCCAAGGGAATTCGCACAATTGATGAATTATTCGCCCCACAAAATAAGGGAAAGATTGTAGTTCTTTCAGAAATGCGCGACACAATTGGAATCATTCTGCGCTCGCAAGGTGTCGACCTTCAGACGGTTACAGAAGATCAGTTTATGAATGCAGTTGACTTTATGGCTAAGAAGATTAGCGATGGTTGGATTCGTGGCGTAAAGGGCAATGAATATGCAGTAGACCTAACATCTGGTGATGCAACAGCTGTAATCGGCTGGTCTGGTGACATGTTTATTCTTGCTGCAGAAAACGAAGGCAAATTTGATTTTGCTATTCCAGAATCTGGTGGAACTATCTCAGGTGATAACTTGATTATTCCTTCAACTGCATCTGCAGAGGGCAAGGCAAATGCAGAGAAGATGATCAACTTCTACTATGACCCTGTAATCGCTGCAGAAGTTGCTGCATACGTGAATTACGTATGTCCAGTAAAGGGCGCGCAGGAAGAGATGGAAAAGATTGATCCAGAACTTGCAAGCAGTCCATACATTTTCCCTGATGATGCAACATCAAAGAAGCTCAGCGTATTCCGCTCGCTTACACCAGCAGAAGAGACAACTTGGGGTGAGGCTTTCCAGAAGGCCGCCGGCAACTAGTGGGTGATGTTTCGTCTGCAACGCGTGGAGATTTACGTCTTACGCGGATCACAAAGACGTACGGTGATTTCACTGCAGTTGATGACCTGTCATTAACGATCCCTGAAGGTTCATTCTTTGCATTACTTGGACCTTCAGGGTGCGGTAAAACCACCACACTTCGAATGATTGCAGGGTTAGAAGAGCCAACTGTTGGCAGTATTCACCTTGGTACGACTGATATCACGACAAAGCGTCCATATCAGCGCCCGATCAATACTGTTTTCCAAAACTACGCGCTCTTTCCTCATTTAACGATCTTTGAAAACATCGCATTTGGTCTTCGCCGACGAGGAGTTAAGAACGTTGATGCAGATGTCAACAAAGTTCTAGATCTAGTTGAGCTTCCCCATCTTGCACAA
>CAMCYA010000048.1 GCA_945883675.1 Bifidobacterium breve | reverse complement strand
AGCGCTACCTCGGTGACGTCCATTTTGTGCCTGGAAATGAGCTGCAATAAGAGATCAAAGGGGCCATCGAAATTCGCCAGATGGACAGAGAAAGCACCCGATGCGGGATTAACATCGGTTGACTCCTCTAATGAAATCTCCATTGGCGCACCCTACTTCACGCTTGCCTGTTTTCTATGTAACGCCTAGGCTCACGGCTATATCAGGAAAGAGGTTTGAAGATTGAGCGCTAAATCGACAATTGCTGAAGAGGTTGCAACAACCTCCAACCTGCTCGGCAAAAAAGCTAAAAACTTCCCTGCACCTGCAACCTTGGTTAACCATGGCAACGCAAAAATTATCTCCATCTTCAACCAAAAGGGCGGTGTTGGTAAAACCACGAGCACCATAAATCTTGGCGCTGCATTGGCCGAACTTGGCCGCCGTGTTTTGCTGGTGGACTTCGACCCACAGGGCGGTCTCTCTCTTGGTCTCGGCGTTAATGCCCACTCATTGCCTTTAGAGCAAACTGTTTACTACGCCTTAATGACTCCTACAGCAAAAGTCGATGACATCGTTTTAAAGTCATCAGTTGCTGGACTCGATTTCCTGCCAGCAAATAGAGATCTTGGTACCGCAGAGACAACTCTGGGTGCTGAAATTGGTGGCCAGCAATACCTAAAGCGCGCACTTGCACCACTGAAGGATTACTACGATGTTATTTTGATTGACTGCCAACCAACTATGGGTCAACTCACGATAAATGCATTGGTTGCATCAGATGAAGTCATTGTTCCTATGCAATGTGAGTACTTTGCACTTCATGGATTCATCGAACTCAAGGGAAACCTCGACAAAGTAAAGAGCTTTCTGAACCCAGAGTTAAGAATGATAGGGATCTTGGCGACAATGTATGACAAAAAAACTTCGCATAATCGTCAGGTGCTAGAGCGCTTATTAGAACAGTTCCCTGAAGATGTCTTTGAAACAATAATTGCAAAAACAATTCGTTTTCCTGAAACCACAGTTGTTGGAGAACCAATAACTAAATATGCTACTTCATCTGGTGGAGCGGCTTCATACCGCCGCTTGGCCAGAGAGTTAATCGCCAGAGGAGGCGCACGATGACACGCAGAGCCAATCTTCCAGGAGCCGATGAACTTTTTCGCTCAACCTCTCCTGCACTTTCTGCGGTCCCAACACCAACAACCACCGAAGTGGCCGCTCCTCTTGTTCCACCTGCAATAGCAACACCAAAGGCACCGTCTTCGAAAAAAGGTGTCCGCACAATTGCCCGAAGACGAGTGACAACAGTTGATCGCTCCCCCTCAGGCCGTGAGCGACATGATGAAAAAATTACTGTTTACCTCTCACCAGATGAGTTATTCGACTTGGATCAGGCGAGATTACAGATGCGTGGCGATCTAGGTTTAGCTGTTGATCGCGGACGCATAGTTCGCGAATCCATCGCCGTAATTATTGCCGATCTCGAAGCAAAAGGTGATCAGAGTATTTTGGCTCGCAGATTGCGCGGTCAGTAAAACTTATTTCGCTCGCGGATGAGCAAGAGAGTAACTTTCTCGAACCTTATCGATGGTGATCAAAGTGTAAATCTGTGTTGTTGTTACAGATGCATGGCCCAAAAGCTCTTGCACGACACGAATATCTGCTCCTCCATCTAATAGATGAGTCGCATAGGAATGTCGAAACACGTGAGGCGAAACATGATCAGTAACTCCTGCAGCTTTAGCAGAGTTTAAAACCATTAGCCATGCTGATTGACGTGAGATCCTGCCTCCTCGCGCGTTGAGAAATAATGCTGAAGTATTTTCTCGGTTATTTGCAGCAAGATCTGGTCTGATGCGCAAGCTGTAATTTTCTATGGCTTTAGTAGCAAAAGATCCTAGAGGGACAATTCTCTCTTTAGAACCTTTACCACGTAGCTTCAGAGTGGTTATCTCACCATCACTGGTTGGGGTAGTACTCAGATCATTTACATTAATCCCAATTAATTCGCTAACACGAGCACCGCTACTGTACAAAAGCTCCAGCATCGCTTGGTCCCTCAAGGTAATGGGATCACTCTCTCTGTATGCAGAGTCAATCATTGCGAGTATCTGCGTGATGGTTAACGCCTTGGGAAGACGTTTAACAGATTTTCCTGATGCAATTTCAATCGTTGGATCGGTAAGTCCATACTCTGCCTGTAAGTGTTTGAAGAAAGATCGTAAAGTTGAATCTACGCGATTAATTGTAGATGTCGAGAGATTATCGGCGCGAAGTGCGATCTCAAATCTTGTGATCTCCCCCGGCGTGATTGAACTTAAATCCATGTTCCCTAGAAAAGAACTAAATTTGGCAAGATCGCGTTTGTAAGCTGAGATTGTGTTCTTCGATAATCCTCTTTCGATCTGAAGATGATTCAGAAAAGATGAGATCGCAGAATCAGTATTGAACGCTGGAGTAACCATGTGCCTGTGCGACGGCGGGGTAATAGATCTTTCCGGCATGTACATTCAAACCCTTTTGCAGGTTTTTATCTTGCAGACAAGCGGCTTCCCATCCTAAATTAGCAAGAGAAAGTGCGTAGGGAAGCGTTGCATTTGTTAGTGCATAGGTAGATGCAATAGGAACTGCACCTGGCATATTTGCTACGCAATAAAAAACAGAGTCGTGCACTCTATAGGTTGGGTCAGCATGCGTAGTTGGTTTGGAATCCTCGAAACAGCCACCTTGATCAATTGCGATGTCTACGAGCACTGACCCTGTTTTCATTTTCGAAACTAGGTTGTTGGATACTAATTTCGGTGCTTTTGCACCGTGAACCAAGACCGCACCTATGACTAAATCAGCCAATTTTACTTCTCTTTCAATTGCATGCTTGGAAGCAACAAGTGTTTTAATCCGACCTGCGTATACAGTGTCGATGTATTGAAGACGATTGATTGAACGGTCAAAAACTGTTACGTCGGCGCCCATGCCAACCGCGATTACTGCCGCATTTAGACCCGCGACTCCCCCTCCGATGACGACCACCCGACCAGGCGCAACACCAGGTACGCCACCCAAAAGAACTCCGCGCCCACCTAATGGTTTTTGTAAAGCAGTTGCGCCAACCTGTGTCGCAAGGCGTCCTGCCACTTCACTCATAGGCGCTAGTAGTGGAAGAGTTCCATTCACTTCAACAGTTTCGTATGCGAAAGCAGTTACCCCTGACTTAACGAGAGCATCGGTACAGGCTTTAGATGCAGCCAAATGAAGGTAAGTGAAGAGAATTAGAGCTTCACGCATTTTCGTATACTCAGATTCAAGCGGTTCTTTAACCTTTAGAACTAAATCGGCCTTACTCCATACTTCATCAGCAGTGCCAACGATTACTGCCCCTGCTTCGATGAAGTCGTCATTAGTTATTGAAGAACCTATTCCGGCGTTGTCTTCGATTAAGACTGAGTGACCTGCATGAACAAACTCTGATACCCCTTCGGGTGTTATTGCAACACGTGATTCATGCACTTTGATCTCTTTTGGAACTCCAATTATCATGCTTGCATCTTGGCTCTAACTGCCGCAGCAATCAAGCCTATGAACAAAGGATGTGGCCGTGTTGGGCGTGAACGCAGTTCCGGGTGAGCCTGTGTACCAACATAAAATGGATGAGCCTCCTTTGGAAGCTCTACGAACTCAACTAAATCACGCTCAGTAAACATGCCAGAGAAAACTAGACCAGCTTGTGTAATTTGATCCCGGTACTGGTTGTTGACTTCATATCTATGTCGATGTCTCTCAGATATCTCCTGCGAGCCATACAAAGAGGCGACAACAGAGCCTTTTAGTAAATCCGATTTATAAAGGCCCAATCGCATTGTTCCGCCCATATCGGCCTTGCCGGAAACAACATCTTTTTGATTATCCATGGTTGCAATAACAGGCGTACCAGTATCTGAAAACTCAGCAGAAATCGCATCCTTTATTCCTGCCAAATTTCTTGCAGCCTCAATAACCATACATTGCAATCCCAAACACAGACCAAGAGTAGGAATCTTGTTCTCACGTGCAAATTTTAAAGCTCCAACTTTTCCTTCTATGCCTCGAATCCCAAATCCACCCGGTACGCAAATAGCATCAAGATCAGATAGTAATCGGGAGGCACCCTGCTCAGTTTCACACTCATCACTGGCAATCCAAACGATTTCGATTTTTGCATCATTTGCAAAGCCGCCAGCTCGTAACGCTTCACAAACTGATAAATAAGCATCCGGCAAATCGATATATTTTCCAACAAGACCAACCTTAACGTGGTGCTTAGGATGGTGAACTTTCTCGAGTAGAGCATCCCATTCACCCCAGACAACATCGTGAGAACTCAGCCCTAAACGTTTAACAACGTAGGCATCTAAACCTTCTGAGTGTAAAACTTTAGGAATATCGTAAATCGATGGGGCGTCAACGGCGGCAACTACTGCCTCTGCGTCAACATCGCACATTAAAGATATCTTTTTCTTGACGCCCTCGGGGATCTCACGATCAGAGCGAAGGACGATTGCATCGGGGGCTATACCAATACTTCGTAGCGCTGCAACAGAGTGCTGAGTTGGTTTAGTTTTTAACTCCCCAGATGGCCCAATATACGGCACTAAAGAAACATGTAAGTAGAAAACGTTATCTCTTCCAACCGACTGTCGGATCTGCCTTATGGCCTCCAAGAAAGGTTGCGATTCGATATCACCAACAGTTCCTCCAACTTCAGTGATCACTAAATCTATTTCAGGACCTGCCATAGCGATGATTCGCTCTTTAATCTCGTTAGTAATATGTGGAATTACTTGCACGGTTTCACCTAAATACTCACCACGTCGCTCGCGTGCAATAACTCGTGAATACACCTGACCAGTAGTTACGTTAGCTGAGCCATGAAGATTTCTATCTAAGAAGCGTTCATAATGGCCAATGTCCAAATCGGTTTCAGCGCCATCATCTGTGACAAAAACTTCTCCATGTTGAAATGGATTCATGGTTCCCGGATCCACATTCAAATATGGATCTAATTTTTGCATTGTTACACGGATACCGCGGGCTACTAATAATCGGCCTAAACTAGATGCTGTAAGACCCTTGCCTAGACTTGAGGCAACTCCACCTGTTACGAATAAATGTTTAGTCACATGCGCTTGGCCCATGGGAGTCAAACCTATCACCATCCAAGGCGCTGGCGTTACATCTTTAGCGCTAATAGCTCCGTGGCGTGCTCGCGAGCACTTACAGAACCTTCCATACCGGCCAACATGCGCGCTATCTCTTGGATGCGCTGCTCACCTTCGACTCTTTGAACATCACTTTGACTCACTAAACCATCGCTATTTTTTTGGACAACAAAATGTGAATCTGCCCATGCGGCAACCTGTGGCAGATGAGTTACAACAATTACTTGTGCGTGTTTGGATAGTTCATGCAACCTACGCCCAACCTCTATTGCCGCCTTACCACCAACCCCAGCATCCACTTCATCAAAAACATAGGTACCTACTGGATGAGTTGATGCAATTACTACTTCTAGAGCAAGCATTACGCGAGACATTTCACCACCACTAGCACCCTTTGCTAAAGCTACCAACGGTGCGTCTTTATGCGCCTGAATGTGCATCGATATTTCATCACAGCCACTGCTTGAAAAATCAGATTCTTTAGGTGAACTGTAATCTGGAGAAACGACGTTAGTAATAAAGCTTGCATGGGGCATGGAAAGAGCTTGAATCTCGGTCGTCACAGCCTTTGACAATTTCTCGGCTGCTTTGGCACGCACAGAACTCACTTCTTGCGCGGAAGATAGAAGATTCTTTTTAATACTCTTTAATTCGTTCTCTAGCTGCGTCAAACGTTCATCTCCGCCATTGAGATCTGCAATCGCGTCAGCACTGTTCTCGAACTTGATTACTAACTCCTTAATACTTGCCTCAAAATCTTGTGAAGCGCCGAAACGTTT
>CAMCYA010000047.1 GCA_945883675.1 Bifidobacterium breve | reverse complement strand
GATCTTCTGGTCCAAATGCCCATGGCAACATTGCGCTCATTTTTTGTGGACCATCTGGTGTCATCAGAAGTGCTTCGTTGCCACCGTGTTCAAAGATCAATTGACGGCAGCGACCGCATGGTGCCAAGAAGTTTCCATTGGCATCAACGCAGACAATTGCAACAAGACGCCCACCGCCGGACATGGTCAGTGCGCTTACGAGTGAACACTCTGCACATAACCCAATCCCGTAGCTAGCGTTCTCAACATTTGCACCGCTAATTAAACGACCATCATCAACGAGGGCTGCTACACCCACCGGAAATTTGGAGTAAGGGGCATATGCTTTTTTCATTGCATCTTTAGCGAGGTTATGAATTGAATCCCAGTCGATATTTGCGCTCATTACGTGATTCTACGGGTGAGGGCCCTGATTGGGAATTGGTCTCAGCCCCGCCTCTTTGTTAGGATATGCCAGCATTACACGGCTAGGAAAAGTAATTTTCCTCATGTATTACACATGGCGGGTTGCCCGAGCGGCCAATGGGAGGGGACTGTAAATCCCCCGGCTCTGCCTTCGAAGGTTCAAATCCTTCACCCGCCACCAGTAAGGGCTCATGTGAATGAGCCTAAGTTGTCTACGTGGGTGGAATCGACGTTACTTAACCCTTGAGGCCAGTCATCGTGATACCGCGAATGAAGTGTCGTTGAGCCATCACGAAAACAATCATCACTGGAATAACGCTCAGTGAGGTCGCCGCCAGTTGAACGTTAAAGATTGGAGCTCCATACGTATCGGTGAATTGTGGCAAGACGACAGGCAAAGTGTATTTATTCGGCTCTGTAAGAAAGACCAATGGCTCAAGGAAGAGATTCCAAGAATATAGAAATGAAAGAATGGCTAATGAAGCAATTGCCGGTCCAGCTAACGGGAGCGCAATTTTTGTAAAGATCCTAAATCTGGATAGGCCATCTATCTCAGCTGCTTCTTCAAGCTCAGTTGGAAAATCTAAAAAGAATTGACGCATGAGGAAGAGTCCAACTACAGCATGTGCACCAAATGCCGGAATCAAAATGATAGGAAAGAAAGTATCAGATAGTCCAGTATTGACCATTAATCTGAAAATTGGAATGAGAGTTACTTCAGCTGGCATCAGTAGAGCCGAAAGCAAGATTATGAATAGCTTGCTCCGCCACTTGAAATTAATCCGTGCAAATGCATAACCGCCCATTGTCGATATTGTTACTGATATTAAAGTAACCACGAGCGCGATCGACATTGAATTCCAATATTGTCGCAAGAATGGCTGCAATCGGAAGACTTCTGCATAGTTGGAAATTTGAAAGTCATTAGGGATCAAACTTTCGGGGAATGAAAAAACCTCTTCGATAGGCTTAAGTGAGGCCGTGAACATCCACCATGTTGGAAACAGAAATGGGATAGTCATAACTAGTAAGAGTGAGTAGAGCCCAAATAAACGCCATCCTGTGAGCTTAGAGTTGCGACGTATGTGACGTTTTTTTCCTTTAGACCTCACGGAACACCCACCGAGTTCTGATCTGCCATTGCGCGATAGTTAGACCCATCACAAAAATAAATAAGCAGACCGCTAGAGCGCTTGCATATCCCAGATCGAATATCTGGAAAGCATTGACGAAGATGTAGTACGAGAGAACTGTTGTGGATAGACCTGGGCCGCCGCCAGTCAGTAAAAGGACTTGAGCAAAGACTTGGAAGGCTCCAGCAATAGTAAGGATTGCAACTAACAGAATCGTAGGGCTAATAAATGGAAGAGTGATCTTCTTAAACTGCTGCCAACGGTTGGCACCATCAATTTCAGATGATTCATACATCTCTTCTGGTACCCCTTGTAGTGCGGCGAGGAAGAAAATCATATTCATGCCTAGGTTTTTAAATACTTGCACCATGACGACTGAAATCATCGGCCATGGGTTTTCACGCAACCAGTTGTTTCCTTCTAGACCCGATAATCCAATGAAGTAGTTAAGCGGGCCGTCATCTTGCAGGATGTATTTCCAGACAATCGTCCAAGCAACTGTTGAAACGATAACGGGAGAGAAAAATATTGCTCGAAAAGTAGTTCTACCTTTAAAGTGTAAATTCAATAAGACTGCGAGAAAGAGCGCTAGAGCCATGTTAACTGGAACAAGAATGGCGGCAAAAATCAGGGTGTTTTTTGCAACTTCGAGGGCGGTTTCATCTTGGATTAAGCGGGTGTAATTATCTACACCAATAAATGCGGCTTCACCGCTGAGTGGATTGTAAGAAGTAAAACTATCCCTAATGACACTGACTACGGGATAAAGAACAAGGAAAATAAATCCAAGTAAAACTGGTGCAGCCATAAATAGCCCAGTGCGCCAGTGTCGCATTTCGCGGGACTTTTTCCGTTTCAAAGTGCCTCCAGAGGAATCAAAGGTTTAGGTTTTTTATGAGTGTAAAGCTGGGGTACCAATGGTGATACCCCAGCTTTACATACTCTATTTTTCTCTTATCTCAGGCTAGGTTGGATTTTGGTACAAACCTGATTGAGAGTTTCAGAGACATTTGCATCTGCCTTCCACAAACCGTCAAGAGTTGACTTCACAGTCAATTCAATCGAGCTTAGTTTTGGATGAGAGGTCAGAATCTTGCCCTTTGAAATTCCGTCAGCAACGATCATTTTCGCTTGAGTTTCATTCAAGATTGAAGCTGCAGCGATGACCTTAGGATCCATCAAAGGAGTACGAGATTGTGGGAAGAATGCTACATATTTGGCAGCATTCTCTGGGTTGGTTGCAAAGACTAAGAAGTCAGCAGCAGCCTTGCGATTCTTGCTCTTGGAAAGAACAGCCATTCCTGCCTGTCCAATAACTTGAGCATCAGCAACTGGTCCCTTAGGTAGAGGCACTACGCCCCACTTCCACTTCATTGTTGCCAAGTTGGCTGCACGGCTCAACTGAATGAGCGACATTCCAACATTGCCAGCGAAGAAGTCAGAGGAAACTCCTGGTGCAGGGAATGACTTATCCTTATAAATCATGCCGTGGAAGAATTCCATTGCATTGTTCATCTGCTTTGAGTTGAACGTACATTTCTTTCCAGTTTTGTCCCAAGCCTCAGCGCCAAACCCACGCCAGATTGAAGCTAGTCCATTCCAGGTTGTGTAGTTAAAGGTAGGGTAATTAAGGCCGTAGTTGCCCTTTTCGTAATCAGCAACTGCCTTTGCGACCTTGGCAGCATTTGCCCAAGTCCATTCGCCCTTTGCTCGTAGTGTTTCAGGATCTTCAGCGCCGGCTGCTTTAATCAAATCAGCGTTGTAGAAGATTGCAAATGGTGAAGTTGAGAATGGATAGCCATAAACGCTGCGAGGTGCGCGCCATAGCCCTAGAGATCCAGATGCAATTTCCTCTACTTTATAACCTGGAGTTGCTTGCATTTGTGGAAGCACATTGAGAAGCAAATTATTCTTGCGGAACTGTTGCGCATCCTTTTCTAAGATCCATGCCAAGTCTGGTGCTTTACCACCAGCTATTTGTGTAGTTAATGTCTGTGTGTATGTTGCAAAATCAAGTGATTCAAACTTGATATCTGCAATTTCTGGATGAGTTTTCTTATACTCGTCGGCAAGTCCCTTAAAGAGTGCCAAGTGGTTAGCATTCGAGGACCACATTGTCATTCTTAGGGTGATGCTTCCTTTAGCCGCTGCTTTTGCGGGTTGAATACCGATAAAAGCTATAAGAGCAATAGCGGATCCAGTAGCAATCATTTTTAGATATTTTACTTTCACTGTTGCTTTCCTTTCTGATTAGTCGGTTTCAACCTATTAATAAGGTGCGACCGTTGGCCATTCAAGCTCGACCCCTTGATGGAGAAGTTGAGCTTGAAGATCGTTCAAATCTGAACCTGATGCAAATGCATGCGGGCTCTTACCTGAACGAATACTTAGCGCGGCAAGTACTCCTGCCGACTCACCGATATTCCACTCGGTTGGGTGTAAACGGAAACATCCGTTTGTTATGTGAGTGACACCAATACTTTTCCCGGCTGCAATTAAGTTTTCGGTTGCGATTGGGATCATGGATGAAACCGGAATCTGATATGGGCAAGAAGCAACATCTAGGTAATTATCACCAGCTGTTGATGGATGTAAATCAATTCGGTAATGCCCAACTCCGACAGAATCAGCATACTTCTTCGCACCAGCATCGCCACGAATTGCATATGAGATATCTTGTTCAGCGACGGTGTAGAGAGCTTTTATGCGTCTAGCCTCGCGAACATAAACATGTTTTGCTAAGCCATCTTTAGTATCAACGACATCTTTACGTAAATAGAGACCCGGCCATCCAGTTTTGCCATTTTCGCGTGGCGCTTCAGTCTGCATCCAATATAGAAGTGAGAGCGATTGATCCTTAGCAGCAGCAATATTTTTGGCTTTCTCTTCCTTGCTGACATCAATGATTGAGCCATTTATATAGTCAAGCTGGGGCCAGTTAACGAGTGAAATATCTGTGAACTTCTCGGGATGCTCCATATGGCTTGCGGCCAAGATTCGACGGAAGGTCCAGAGATTTGCTGAACCAGGATTGTCTTTCTGGTTTGCACGAACCGTGAGGGGGTCAAGGTTGGGTAGTGGGTCAAAATTGAAGATAATCTCTTTCAGCGCACGCGGTTCTATTGAATGCCAGCTCACCCAGTTGTGATCATAAAATGGCATTTTAAAGGTACGCCAGTATTCGTAATTATTTGGTTTTTCAATAGTGTGATCTGAATTTGGATCATAGCTCATTGCAAAACAAGCACTAAATGCTTGAATATTTCCAGGTTGATACTCATCTGGAGCACTTGGCTCGCCAGTCATCGCTTTGCTTTCAAAGCCAACGACATATTCGATATCTGCTAACGCTAAAACATCACCTGTTTCGGTAGCTTCGATAAATATCTTTGCTTCGATATCGAGAGATTTTCCTGTCCGCTTATCCAATACGCGTGCACCAATAATTCGGTCACCGCTCTTGGTAACGCTTTCAATGTCATGCTCGAGCAATATCTTCACGCATCCACTTGCGACATGTGGTGCCAACATGGAACGCAGTACATCGTGTATCACACCTGGTTCGGCGCAGATTGGGCTCACATATCCAGCACCGGGATTTAAAAATGGATCAGCTTTTGATCTCGCAGAGAGCGGATAGTTCGCCTTGTAATAGGCGCGAAGGCGATTTCTAAATTCACGATAACGGCCAGTGCTACCGAATTGTTCAATCCAGATATGTTCATCAGATGGGACTGCTTGAGCAGTGAGCTGACCACCAACCCAATCGGTCTCTTCGACAACTATGCAAGTGACTCCAAGGTCGCCTAAAGAGAGCGCGGCAGCGACTGCACTTGTGCCTCCACCCAAGATCAGAACTTCCGTCTTCACAACGACTCCTTTGGTCTATACCGATTCGTAACTGGTATATACCAAACTAACTAAGAGAGTGGCCGCTGTCAACGCTCCCTTGATAACAAAGTTACAACTGTTTTTTACAGATTTGCAGGCCGCATGGGGGAGTCAAGCGTGAATCAGAGCTCTAGCTGGTAGTTCAAGTCGTACTTATCGCCACGCTTATATGAAACCACAAGGAAGGCCGAGCGTTCTTTCGAGGTTATCCCTACGGCGAAGAACTCAAAGGTTGGCGCACCAACGGCGAGCCCAAGACGCTCGCGGAACTTCTCTTCGGGGATTACCGAGCGAACACGATATTGAACGCGCAGAATCGGTTTTTCATAATGCTGTGCCAGGATGCTGGAAAGGCTGGCTGTTAAGTCTTGTTCCAGTAATCCAGGGGCAATCTCAGTCGGGATATATGCAGTTTCTGTGGCCATAGCCAATTCAGCATCAAAAAATGATTGCTCAACTCGGTAAACCCATTCGCCTTTTCGTAAACCAAGGGCTTTAGCTACCTCATCGCTAGCATGAATTCGATCCGCTAGGTGAAGTTTTGTTCTTGGATCACTTCCACGATGTCGAAGAACTTCTGACAAAGACGTGACATCCGAAGTTTTTACCAGTCTTGGCTCGGATACATACAAGCCTTTCGATGGGACGGTATAAATGTACCCTCGTGATTGCATCACATCGATTGCACGGCGTAGGGTCATACGAGAAACACCAAAATCTTCCGATAACTGGCGCTCTGAAGGAAGTTGCGTATGAGGTTTTAATTTCACTGTTAACTCTGCCAACGCTTCAAGCAAAGTTTCATGCTTTGAATCTTTCACAACTCTTCTATTTGGCATCTTTTTCAACTAATCCGCTGCCACAGTATTCGGTTGAATTCGAAGGGTTTGTAATTGCTCGCTGATCTGGCAAGTGAGAATCAAAGTGAGCGAGACCATCACACTATTGTGCCAACTTGGTATAGACCAGTCAAATGGTGGTCTACAAAGGGAGCTCAACGAGGCGCTTATCTGAGCGCTCTATCGTTCTACCGTCGCAGTGTGTACCCTCGGCCTTACATTCCCATCACTTCTGCGATATCCGCAATAGTGTTTTTATGGTTTGCGGAGAATAAAGAATCAGATGCGCAAGTTACTCTCACTATTGATCTCTAGCCTTCTTGCCGCCACCACTCTTGTTGCCATCTCATCACCCCAAGCCTTA
>CAMCYA010000046.1 GCA_945883675.1 Bifidobacterium breve | reverse complement strand
GCGACTGTGGCACATTGATCGTATGCATCCATCCCCTCAGGGACATCAACTAATTGCCGATCTAGTACGACGAAAGATGGAGCTGCCTAGACGTTCACGCAAGAAGTTAGCAACTAAAATTGACGTTACAAAGAGCAAAGAGACCAAGTGGTTGTTGATAAATGGCACTAAGTGGTTTGTTAAAAGAAGTGTTGATTTAATTCCAGCGTTAATTTGGCTGATTGTTTCAGAAAAAATCCGCCAAATTAAAAAAGGTACAACTAATTAACTAACTGACCAATTTCTTAAAAAAGCTAGTTAGCTATAGGAATTAGCGAAACAGCAAAGATCTGCCAAGCCAGTAGTGATTTAGCACCAAGGCTCAAGATCAAGTAAGTCTTTTCACCAAACATGTAGCTGATCCACTTTCCGACTCCGCGATACTGCAACCACTGATTGAGGCCGAAACAGAAAAAGAAAATAGCCTGAACAATCATGATTAAGAAGAGTCCGTCAGGTGCTTCATCTAGAGGGATTTGAGAGATATTTACTGCCATTGCTAACCACGGCGTAATTCCAGCAAGTGTTCCAAACCAGAATGGCATCATTGTTGTTGAAGTGCGACCTGGTGGGTTCATCTTCTCTTGCAGCCAACCGAAGAGAATCATCGCAATATTTGCACCAACGACTGCAACTAAAGCTGCAAGAGTCAATATTCCCCAGTACATACTGATAATCGCAACCATGAGCGATGCGCTGATTGAGTACTCGGCCCAACGAAAGCGGTTGATTCCCTTTTTAAGATCGCCTTCATATGTGTTTCGTGCAAATGTTGAAGTTAGCAGGTGATCTAAACCAGCTAATGCAAGGAATGCGCCTATTACCCAGCCAACTCGTACTTCAAAAAGAGTTGAAGTAACTAACCCCTCTGTTCCTGGAGGACCAGCTGGAAATGAGCTAAGAACCTTCAGCGCAAAATCATTTGTAAGGAGCAACATGGCTATTGCCTGCCCAAAGTGGAGAATTGTTAGCGTCAGGTTCCATTTACGAACATTGGCTAATTTCTCAGCAGTAACTCCAGTGGCAATTACTGTATTAGTTCCTGACATGCGCTTCTCCTTATAGAGGAACAATTAATGGGCATTAATTGAGCTTGTTTTCACTAAAGTTTAACATTTAAGTGGTTGTTTTTTGGTCGTGACACAGATGGATAGGACCTAACAAAGAAATCTTGCCTACTTTGCCAACCATTTTTTGCGCTCAGTTTCTGAGAATTTTTCAATGGCATAGCGAAGCATTGTTCTTGGCATCACAGAAACATTCTTCTCTAAGAATCTCCTTAGTTCGATTGGATTGCGTTTCCCCATTTCACGGAGCATCCAACCCATGGCCTTGTGAATCAAATCTTGTTCATCGTGCAGTAACTCCTGAGCAACAACAACAGTTGGCTGTGGAATACCTTCCCGAATAAAGGCAAAAGTAAAGACAATCGCTACCCGTCTTTGCCATAAGGATTTACTGCTTGCAAGTTTAAGAAGTAATTGGTTACTTGAACCTAATCCAATCAAGTATTGACCAATGATTGGTGCGCTTACATCCACTAAATCCCAATTGTTTACTCGCTCTGCCTTGACCTGTTTTAAGTAGAAATCAAATATCTTTTTGTGGACAATCGATTCCGAAGATGACTTGAATTGAAGCGTCAGGATCACTAAACCGCAAAAGCGGAGCTCATGAAACTTAGAGGCCATTAACTTATCTATTTGAGGCAGAGTTAAATCTTTATATTCATTGGCAATTTTTCTAATCTGTGGGACAGGAACGCCTAAGAAAACATCGCCATATCCATACTCGCCCTTTGATGTTTTAAAAAATCTTTGCAAGTGTCTGGCTTGAGTTGGGCTTGCCAAGCTTTGGATTGCTTTTATAACTTTAGCGGCAGACATAAGAAAACTTTATAACACGATTAAAGCTTCCCTAGCCTTGTGACCCTTGTATTCTCAGCGAGCTTTAGGCAGACACGCGAGGAATTGATCTTCCAAAGATTCCAAACTCCCATAGGCTTTTGGGATGAGCGCATTAGATTTCCTTATCGTTGGCGCTCAGAAATCTGGCTCAACAAGTTTGCGAGCTTTTCTTGGTGATCAAAAAGATGAAATCTTTATTCTCAATCGTGAACTACATTTTTGGAACAGAGATGGTCATTATCAAGATGGAGCAGGCCTAAATGGCTATCTTGAAAACTTTGCAGAGGCAAAGCCAAATCAGATTAAGGGCGAAAAATCACCCAGTTACCTTGTTAGTCAAGAGGCACCAGGTCGAATTCACAAGCATTTTCCTGAAATAAAAATTATTGCGATTCTAAGAAATCCAATTGATCGCGCCTATTCAGCGTATTGGCATGGACGACGGGTGGGCGCGATTGAGACAACTACTACTTTTGGTCAAGCAGTTCGAAACTACAAAGTAAATCATGGTAAACCCTATGGGGACATGGTTACTCCTGGCTTTTATTCCCAGCAAATTGCGCGTTATCTTAATTTTTTTCCACTAGAGCAACTTCATGTTATAAGTTTTGAATCGACTTTGACACAAAGCGGCGATGAACTTCATGGAGTACTCAAATTTCTTCTTCCGCATTCTGCTATTGCCAACCAAGAGAGCCAATTAGCTTTTCCAAAGCGCAACGTGGCACGAGCAAGTAGATTTCCTAAGTTAAATGAGGCAATTTTTAAAAGCAAATTGATTAGCTACTCAACGAAATCAAAAATCTCAAAAAAATCATTAGTAGATCTGAAAGTTCCAGAGATGTTAGAGACCGATCGTAGTTTCCTTCAAGATATCTATGCAGGAGAAAACCAGTCGTTGCAGTCAATCCTGGGTAAGAATTTTGCTTGGGATATCTAGCTAAAACATTAAATTATTGGAACTCGATACTGACGTTTGCCTGATTCCAATACATAACTGTCGTATAGCTTTCGCGCAGTTTGATTTGTCTCATCCGTATTCCAATAGACCCGTGAACAACCACGTTTTTTTGCCTCATTGATTACTGCATCGATTAAGGCCCGGCCAGTTCCCTGCCCGCGGATAGTTTCATCAACGAATAGGTCCTCCAAAAGGCACTGCCCGTTTTCTGACCACGTTGAATTTTGAAAGTTGAAAGTTGTCATGCCCATAATCTGACCATCACGTTCGGCCAGTAGACAGTAAAGATTAAAGTTGGGATCGAGTAATCGCTTCCACGTAATTTCAGTCTTTTCGGCTGAAAACTCTGTTTTGTAGAAAGTTAGATATCCCTTCCAAAGTTCGAGCCAACGCACCTTGTCATTTATCTCAAGAGGTCGAATAGAAAGATTCATAGTTCAAGGCTACCAAATCCATCCACTTGGACTCCTTTCGCAAATATGAATCCCTCCTGCTTGTTCTGGGTGAAAATTTCTTTGATTTTTGAGCAGTAGAATCAGCGTATGCAGACAAAAGCTGAATTCTGGTTTGATCCAATGTGCCCATGGGCCTTCATTACTTCTAGATGGATCTTAGAAGTTGAGAAAGTTCGCGATATTGAAATTTCTTGGAACATTTTCAGTTTGCCACACTTGAACAAAGATCGCGATATGCCTGAAAGATACAAGGTTATTTTTGCTAACTCTTGGTTCTGCGCCCGCGTGATAAAAGCCGTGGAAAATGAGCATGGAAGAGAGAAAATCTTGCCTCTCTACACAGCGATCAGTTCTCGTATTCATGTTCTAAAAGAGGAAGTTTCAAAAGATCTACTCAGTGACAGCCTTAAAGAGATAGGCCTGGATCCAAAGTATGTTCTTGAGATGGATAACTCTGATTGGGATAAAGAGATCATTCAAAGCCATGAAAGTGGAATAAAACTTGTTGGTGATGATGTAGGAACTCCCATTATTGCAATCAACGGAGTTGGATTCTTTGGCCCTGTTATTTCTCCTGCGCCAAAGGGTGAAGAGGCAGGAAAACTATGGGATGGCATTGTTCTTTCGGCTTCTTATCCCGGTTTTTTTGAACTTAAGCGTTCACGAACTGTCGGTCCAATTTTCGAATAGCTTCACGGCTAGTAAGAACACTTCCACCGAGCATATTGATCTCTACACGGGTAACCTTGTGTAGGTTCAATTACATGAGGAGCATTTAGTTTGTCTAAAGCAGATATCAGAACAGCGCTACTGGCATATGGCGCAATTGGCGACGAACACAACGCTGCCTTGCTTGCAACTAAGGGCATGGTGCTTTCAGCAGTTTGTGACACCAATCCGGAGCGCGTTAAGGCAGCTCTGAAAATGGCACCAAATGCCAGAGGTTTTGATGATGCACACATAATGCTTGACTCTGGAGATATAGATCTCGTGGTTGTATCAACACCACCGAACACACATTTTTATTGGGCCAAACAAGCTTTAACTCGTGGAATAAATGTAGTTCTAGAAAAACCGATGGCTCTGATAACCGAAGAGTGCGATGAGTTGATGGCCATCGCACAAGAATCCAATCTTTTGCTCGTTGTCTATCAAAACCGTCGCTTTGATGCAGACTTTGTCACAATTAAATCTTTGATTGATTCCGGTGAAATCGGTGAAGTCTTTCATTATGAAAGTTTTGTAGGTGGATATTCCAAGCCTTGTTCATTCTGGCACTCTGATGTTGCAGTTTCAGGAGGAGCAATATTTGACTGGGGTAGCCACTTTATTGATCAGATATTGGCTGTCATTTCATCACCACTTCAATATGTTTCTGGTCTTAATCAAAAGCGAGTGTGGGATCACGTAACAAATGCAGACCATGCACAAGTAACACTTACATTTACAGATGGAGTTCAGGCCATCTTTACAAACTCCGATCTGGCTGCGGCTCGAAAGCCTAAATACTTTATCCTCGGCACAAAGGGTTCGATAATGGGGGAGTGGGATTTAAGCGCTGGAAATTCAGTGGCCGACCTTCCAGCGAAGATCTCAATTCACCGAGCAGATGGCAGAGTTGAATCCGTTCCACTTAAATCTTTAAAACCATATGCTTTTCATGAATCACTAGTTGCAAGAATTAATGAAGATAAAACTATGTCAGTGACATCCACACAATCTCGAGATGTTGTTGCAATTATGCAGGCTGCGGAGGAATCTGCGTCAAAGAATGGTTTACCAGTTGTTCCGAATCTCCTTAGATCATGAGTATCCGTTGGGGATTTCTTGGCGCTGGGTACATTGCAACAAATGCATTAGCCCCTGCTGTTCATGCTGCAAAGAATGCAACATTGCAGGCAGTTGCTAGTAGAGATGTAATTCGCTCTCAATCTTTAGAACCAGTCAGGGTTCATTCAACTTATCAAGATTTATTAGATGATCCAGATATTGATGCTGTCTATATTTCCTTAGCAAATCATCAGCACTGTGAATGGAGCATTAAAGCTCTTCAAGCAGGTAAACATGTTCTTTGTGAAAAGCCAATTGCAATGGATGCACAAGAGGCCAGATTGATGGCCACAGCTGCAAAAGAAAATAATCGCATGCTGGTTGAGGCAGTATGGACACGGTGGCATCCACGTTTTATTCGTATGGTTGAGCTTGTGCAAAAAGGTGAAATTGGTGAGATTAAAGCAATTAACGCATCATTCACATTTCCAGGTTCATTAAAAGGAAATTACCGATTAGTTCCAGAGATGGGCGGCGGGAGTTTGTTTGATGTTGGGCCATACCCACTTCATGCATGGTCTGCGCTCACAAAGGGTAAACTCATCGTGATAATTAATTCTGTAGAACGAAATATGAGTTCGACTGGTGTAGATATGACAACTCGAATTGATGCAACATTAAATGGATCCATAGCTGCTCATGCACTGACATCATTTGAATTAGAAGAAGAACAAGAATTGTTAGTTACTGGTTCACTTTCATCAATTGAAAATATTGGCAATGATGCATTTACCTCATATAAAAATACAAGTGTTTTAAAGATTGGAAACACTTTAGAGACGTTTGCCCGTGTTGATCCATATCAATTAATGGTTGAAAATTTTGGAGCGCGAATAATAGGTGAGACAAGTTGGATACTTCCAATAGAAGAAACAATCCAAGTGATGGAGATTCTGGATCAGATTGCTTCAACCAGTATTCGATCAAATCCCTCATAAAAAGTGCTACCGACCCTTGAATTGAGCCTGCTTCTGGGTTTCTTCATGTCTCGTTAACCTTCTGTTCACTTTTCCTCTACTTTACATTAGAGGTAGGCGTGCATGATCACCCAGTGAGCATCCTTGAAAATCCAGCAAATCCTGCCCCCACAAAGGTTCCCGAACCTCGTGAAATTACTACCGAGCCGCGATTTTCAGATCGCGTCTTTAGAGCAGTAGTTAGCTCAGGCGGCTTTATTACACTCGTTGTACTTGGCTTAATTTCTTTTTTTCTTCTCTTTAACGGCCTCAGTATTTTTCGATCTGAGGGATTGAGTTTCGTCACCACTTTTGAGTGGGTTGCAGAAAGTGTTGGAGATGGAACCGAAGCTACCTTTGGAATTGGCGCGATGCTCTATGGCACATTGGTGACTGGTTTTATTGGATTATTGTTTGGATTCCCACTTGCATTAGGTGCTGCGCTGTTTCTTTCTTACTATGCACCTGAGTGGTTAAAAAAGCCAATGGTTTTAGTCGTAGATGTTATGGCAGCTATTCCATCTATTGTCTTTGGGCTTTGGGGATTCTTCGTACTCATGCCCCAAGCGGTAGAGTGGGCACGCCTGATAAATAAGTATTTTGGTTTCATCCCAATTTTCTCAATGCCAGGGGATTTTTACACACGTTCACCCTTTATTGCCGGCCTTGTGCTTGCTATTATGATTATTCCAATCATTACATCCATCTCACGTGAAGTCTTTGCTCAAACTCCACTCGATCGAA
>CAMCYA010000045.1 GCA_945883675.1 Bifidobacterium breve | reverse complement strand
TGCCTTCTTAGCTGCTGCCTTCTTGCGGCGCTTCTTTGGAGCTGCTGGAGCAGCTGCCTTCTTGCGACGCTTCTTTGGTGCTGCTTTCTTTGCTGCGGCCACGTACTTCTCCTATCGGAATGGTTCGGATCCGTCACCCAAACCTGTTCGTGGATAAGCGTGACATCATTTAGATGAAAATGCCAACATTTTGTGACATTTTATTTAGCGCGTGTCGCAAATTAATTTTTATATTTTTTTATGCATCTACGAAAAATTTACAGATTTCGTAAATAAAAAAGTAAAAATGCTAAAAAATTAATAATTTTCATCAATTTCGACAAAATCGCGAATTCTCGTCCTCAGATTGAGGGTTTGTGCGTAGATTTCCCCCGATTTCCAGATTTTCGGGGGCATTTTTGGCGATTTCGGGGCGAAAAATTCGCAATTTTCTCCAAAAAACTGACTAGTAGGGACAGCAAAATTGCTGCACTTAATCATCAGTCTTTTACCAAAAACGGTGACAAAACAACCAAAAAAATATTTAAAAAAATGCCCGAAATTTAGTTAAAACTTTGATCATTGGTTGGAAAAGCACCGTTTCGAACATCGTCGGCAAACTCCTTTGTTGCCGCCGACATCTCGGCCCTTAGATTCCTATATGCCTTAGCCAACTTCGGAGCTTTCTTTGTTAATCCCATAAGGTCAGTCCAGACAAGTACCTGGGCATCGCAGTCAATGCCCGCCCCAATTCCAATCGTTGGAATTGAAAGAGCCTCTGTAATCTGCTTTGCCAATTTAGCCGGTACTAGTTCTAGCACTATGGCAAAGGCACCAGCTTTCTCTAGGGCTTTTGCTGCCTCAACAATTACATCTCCATCACTTCGCCCCTGAACTCTGTACCCACCTAATTGATGCATAGATTGGGGAGTTAATCCAACATGGCCCATCACTGGAATTCCACTTGCTACAAGTTTTTTTACACACTCTATCTGTGCACCCTCTAGCTTTACAGCCATAGCACCAGCCTCTTTGAAAAAACGCACTGAAGTTGCAAGGGCTAACTCTGGTGAGGATTCATATGATCCAAAGGGTAAGTCGGCTACAACAAGGGCGCGTTTTGAGCCCCTAACTACTGCCCGAGTTAAAGGAATCAATTCATCAACGGTTACTGGAATTGTGTTTTCTTCACCCAGAAAATTGTTGCCAGCGCTATCTCCAACTAGCAAAACAGGGATGCCGGCTTCATCAAAGATCTCTGCAGTTAATGATTCATATGATGTAAGCATCGCCCATTTTTCACCACGCTTTTTAGCAGCAGCTAAATCAAGGATCGTGATGCGTCGATGGCTTGCACCGCCATAAAGGCTCTCGCCAAATGTGTCAGACATTTATTCCTCTCCTCGAAGCCGATTTCTCAGTCCCCGGGCCATGTGTAACTCCCGCTATTTCATTAACGGGTTACGTGACTAAGGGTACCCCCGTTACACTTAATAAATGAATTTGCGGGTGGCGCTAGCCCAGATCAACCCAACGGTTGGTGATTTTGCGGGCAACGCTGCTTTGATCCAAGAGGCAGTTGTGCAGGCGCAGAAGCAAAGCGCAGGGATCATTGTTTTTCCAGAGATGATCGTGACCGGATATCCAGTTGAAGATCTGGCTCTTCGCCCATCATTTCAAGCAGCCAGTATTGCGGCAGTTGAAAAGATTGCATCCACAATCACTGGTGACATTGTTGCTGTTGTTGGTTACCTGGATAAGGGGCCCAAAAATGCGGTGGCGATCATTCATCAAGGGCAGATAAAGGCGCGTTATTTTAAACAGCATCTTCCTAACTATGGTGTCTTTGATGAGTTCAGAAACTTCAAACCAGGGGATCAAAACTTAGTAGTGCGAATCCAAGGTGTAGATGTGGCCATTGCTATCTGTGAGGATATTTGGCACTCAGTCGATGCAATCGCCGCCCGTAAACCTGGACTGTTAGTGGTACCCAACGGCTCTCCCTTTGAACGCAATAAAGATGATGTCCGCCTAGCCCTAGTTAAAAAGAGGGCACAAGAAATTGGCGCACCTATTGCTTATGTAAATATGACTGGTGGACAGGACGATCTCGTTTTTGATGGGGACACAATTGTTGTTGGCGCTGATGGTGGGGTATTGGCCCGCTCTGCCCAGTTTGTTGATCAGATGTTAATTGTTGATATTGAATGCAGCGAGTCAACTTCTAAACCAGATCTAGAGATTTCAAAGAGCCCTAACAAAGTTTCAGATACTCATGTTGGGGATGTAGCGTTAAGGCTTTCAGATGAAGAAGAGATGTGGCAGGCCTTGGTCGTTGGGCTGCGCGATTATGTTTCAAAAAATGGATTTAGATCCGTTGTCCTAGGCCTTTCTGGTGGAATAGATTCGGCGCTGGTAGCTGCAATCGCAATTGATGCCGTAGGCGCTAAAGCTGTTAACGGTGTGGCAATGCCAAGTAAGTATTCATCCGATCATTCAATTGAAGATGCACAAGCACTTGCCGATAACACCGGAATTCATTTTCGGATAACTCCAATTGCTCCGATGGTTGATGCCTATCTTGAGAATCTAACGTTGAAGGGTCTTGCCGAAGAAAATCTCCAGGCCCGAGTTCGCGGAACTACTCTTATGGGCATCTCAAATCAAGAAAGACATTTAGTTTTAGCTACAGGCAATAAGAGTGAGTTAGCCGTTGGCTATTCAACTCTCTATGGTGATGCTGTTGGCGGGTTTGCACCTATTAAAGATATCTACAAAACCGATGTTTGGGCTTTAGCCAACTGGCGAAATCAACAAGGGATTAAGGCCGGCCAAGTCGCAATGATTCCAGAGCGATCAATCACAAAAGAACCAAGCGCCGAACTGCGTCCTGGCCAAAAGGACTCTGACTCTTTGCCAGATTACAAAGTATTAGACAAGTTACTGATGGCATATGTGGATCAGGATCGTGGATTCCAGGAACTGCTAAACGATGGATTTGATCCGGATCTTGTCCGTCGCGTGCTCTCTTTAGTTGATAAGGCTGAGTACAAACGGCGCCAATACCCTCCAGGCACCAAGGTTTCATCCCGTGCATTTGGCAAGGATCGTCGACTTCCTATGACATCTCGCTGGAGTGAAAACTAAGCCTGCTAATTGCAAATACCTTGCAACTCGCAAAAACCAATTGATTCGGTAGAATTTGCACATGCAATCAATGATCACCTGGTTTTTTACACGTAACCGCGTGGTTGATTTCTGCGTTGCTTCTAGTGGCTGTTGCTAATTTAACTTTCTACCCAAAATCAGCAGGAACCTTTGCTTGAAGCAAAGGCCAAAAATTTAAAACCATATCATCCAAATCGGCAGAAATCTGAAATTTCAGATTAACTAAAAGGAACAGTCCACAAGTTAACGAGAATTAAGAAGAGTAGAGGAGAAAATTATGAAGGTTTATAACAACATCACAGAGGTATTTGGAAATACCCCGCTAGTGCGCATCAACAAGATCACAGATGGTGCTGCAGGTAATGTCTTTGCAAAGCTTGAGTTCTACAACCCAAGCTCATCAATTAAAGATCGTTTAGGAATTGCAATGATCGATGCTGCAGAGGCAAGTGGTGAGTTAAAGCCTGGTGGAACAATCGTTGAAGCAACATCTGGAAACACTGGAATTGCCGTAGCAATGGTTGCAGCGGCCCGTGGATATAAGTCTGTTATGACTATGCCAGAGTCGGTTTCAAAGGAGCGACGTAAGTTGATTCGTGCTTATGGCGCTGAATTAGTTTTAACCCCTGCAGCCGAAGGTATGAAGGGCGCAGTTGCAGCGGCAGAAAAACTTGCTGCATCAGGTGCTGTTTTAGTTCGCCAATTTGAAAACGCTGCGGGACCTGCAATCCACCGCAAGACAACTGGTGAAGAAATCTGGCGAGATACAGAAGGCAAAGTTGATGTCTTTATCTCTGGAATCGGAACCGGCGGAACCATCACAGGTGCCGGACAGTTGTTAAAAGAGAAAAACCCAAAAATCAAAGTTATTGGCGTAGAGCCAGCAGCATCACCATTGTTAAATGGTGGAGAGCCTGGGCCTCACCCAATTCAGGGAATTGGCGCAAACTTTATTCCAAATGTTTTGGATCGCTCTGTTTATGATGAAGTTCTAGATGCTACAGCTGATGATGCAATTAAGTATGCACGTCGCGCAGCTGCCGAAGAGGGAATCCTTGCAGGGATCTCATCGGGTGCAACATTGTGGGCTGCAAGTGAGATTGCAAAGCGACCAGAGTATGCAGGTAAAAACATTGTTGTTATCTGCGCATCATCTGGTGAGCGCTACCTATCGACGGTTCTTTACGAAGATTTAGTAGACTAACTTCTATGGGCTTTCGATTTAAAGAAGATTTAGATAACGCACTCAGCCACGACCCGGCTGCGCGTAATCGATTAGAGATTGCTTTGGCATACCCAGGTGTACATGCAGTGTGGGGCCATCGCATCTCGCATTTTCTTTGGAGGATTGGGTTCAAGTTAATTGCACGGATTCATTCAAATGCAGTCAGATCAACAACAGGAATTGAGATTCACCCAGGAGCAAAGATTGGGCGCAGATTCTTTATCGACCACGGCATGGGTGTAGTCATTGGTGCCACTGCAGTTATTGGTGATGACGTCATGCTCTATCACGACGTGACACTAGGCGCTCGAGGAATTGAAAAAGGCAAGCGTCACCCAACAATCGGAAATGATGTCATCATCGGCGCCGGCGCAAGAATTCTTGGAAACGTAAGTGTTGGTGAAGGAAGCCGAATTAGTGCTAACTCAGTCATTACGCGTGATCTACCGGCTAGAAGCATTATCGATAAGGCTGATTTTTTCGTAATTTAGCCTGATCGGTAAGGCAGTTAACACGCTCGTAACCTGAGTTTGTAACAATGTTTCTATGAGTGCAGATAGAAGTAAGCAGCAAGAGTTTGTCCTTCGAACTCTAGAAGAGCGAAATATTCGCTTCGTTCGTTTGTGGTTTACAGATGTTTTGGGCTTTCTTAAATCTGTTGCAATTGCACCAGCCGAACTAGAAAATGCATTTGATGAGGGAATTGGGTTCGATGGTTCTGCAATCGAAGGCTTTGCGAGAATTACCGAATCTGACATGTTGGCAAAACCTGATCCTGCAACGTTTTCCATTCTTCCTTGGCGCACCGAATCACCAGGTGCGGCCAGAATGTTCTGCGATATAGCACTTCCCGATGGAACATCTTCGCCTTCAGATCCACGTAATGTCTTGCGTCGAATTTTAGAAAAATCAACCAAAATGGGTTATGCCTGTTACACACATCCTGAGATTGAATTCTTCTTGTTTAAGAAAGCTCCAGAAGTCGGTGTTGCTCCAGTTCCTGTTGATCAGGGCGGATATTTTGATCACACGCCAGCAGTAGTTGGCCACGACTTCCGACGACAAGCAATTACATTGCTTGAGGCCATGGGAATTAGCGTTGAGTTTTCTCATCACGAAGGAGCACCTGGCCAACAAGAGATTGATCTGCGCTATGCCGACGCGTTAACTACTGCAGATAACATCATGACATTTCGCCATGTAATTAAAGAGGTTGCATTAGATCAAGGCTTCCATGCATCGTTTATGCCAAAGCCATTTACCGATCATCCAGGTAGTGGAATGCACACACATGTTTCATTATTTAAAGGTGAAGAGAATGCATTTTTTGATGCCGATGCAGAGTTTAATCTTTCAACCGTAGGCCGCTCGTTTATAGCCGGACTTATTAAGCACGCACCAGAGATCACAGCAATTACTAATCAGTGGGTTAACTCTTACAAACGTTTACATGGCGGGGGAGAAGCACCTGCATACGCAAACTGGGGCCAAAGTGATCGTGGGGCGCTAGTTCGCGTTCCAATGTATAAACCTAAGAAAGAAAACTCAACACGAATTGAATTCAGATCACCAGACACAGCGTGTAATCCATATTTGGCGTATGCAGTTATGTTAGCTGCAGGCTTAAAGGGTGTTGAAGAAAAGTACGTTCTTACCGATTCAAAGGATCCTGTGGCACTTCCATCAAACCTGAATGAAGCGATTATTGAGATGGAAAAGAGCGAATTAGTGCGAGAGACCTTGGGCGAACATGTCTTTGAGTTCGTACTTCGAAACAAGCGCGCTGAATGGCTGGAATACAGCCGCCAAGTAAGCGCATTTGAACTCGATCGTTATTTGCCAGTCCTTTAATTCAAGCGTTACCCTTAACTCATGAGAATGCGCAGCCTCCTCCTTAGCTGCCGTGGCGGGGCCAAGTAACCGGTCCCCTCGCTGCGGAGTTTTGTCGTACCGGTTAAAAGACAAAACCCGCCAAATTTAAGGAGCAGTAAATGAATTTCCCAAAGCAAATACCGTCAAAGATGCCCGTGCATCGTTATTCAGCATTTCATCCAATTGATCTTGTCGATAGAACATGGCCACACCAAAAAATGACCAAAGCGCCAAAGTGGTCATCTGTAGATCTTCGAGATGGCAACCAAGCACTTATCGATCCAATGGATACTCCTCGCAAACTTGCGATGTTCAAACTACTTATTGCAATGGGTTACAAAGAGATTGAAGTTGGATTTCCCAGTGCGAGCCAAACTGATTTTGACTTTGTTCGCAAAATTATTGATGATAACTTAATTCCTGATGATGTAATCATTCAAGTTTTAACACAGGCTCGGGACCCGCTTATTCGTCGAACCTTTGAAGCCGTTAAGGGATCAAAGCAGGCGATTATCCATTTGTACAACTCCACATCGGCCCTTCAACGCCGCGTAGTTTTTGGATTAGATAAAGATGGAATCAAAAAGATTGCAACCGATGCTGCTCAGCTTTGCCTTGATCTAGTTGCAACAGTTCCAGAGACAAAGATTTCATTTGAGTACTCTCCAGAGTCCTACACAGGCACAGAGCTCGAGTTTGCTGTC
>CAMCYA010000044.1 GCA_945883675.1 Bifidobacterium breve | reverse complement strand
GCCGCGTGTTCGCGCTCTTCGTTACCGTTGTTATTCATACGTGGAGCTAAGGGGATTTGAACCCCTGACCCCCTGCATGCCATGCAGGTGCGCTACCAGCTGCGCTATAGCCCCTTATTTCTAGAATGTAGGTTTTCTAGATTTCTAACGAGTGCTGACCTTACCGTATTTGCCCTCGTGAATTTATGCAGGTGTGGCGCCGCTTTCTTCACCAAAAACAGGTTCAGGAATAGATCCTGCATTGTGTTCTACTAAATGCCACTGACGTGGAGTGCGTTCAAGAATTGACCATGATGCATTTGAAAGCCCACCAATTACTCCCCAATGTGACATTGGTAGTTGAAGTAGAGATCCTAAAATACATCGAGCAGTCCCGCCATGAGTTGTAACTACAAGAACTTGATCAGTTTTATCGGCCAACGCCTTTGTGATGGCACGAATTGCACGAGCTGCAACTTCACTTCTGCGTTCTCCAGTTGTACCCGCAGGATTATCTTCACCATCAATCCAACGAATAAAATTATGAAGATCTTCGGCTCGATTTTCAGCGCCTGTTTTGCCTTCCCATTTACCACCATTGGTCTCACGCAAATCAACATCGATTTCAACATTTAAACCAGTAATACTTGACAATGTCTGGGCAGTTTCTTTTGCTCGTCCTAAGTCACTAGAAATAATCGCTGTTGGATTCATGCCAGCCAAAATCTGTGCTGCATGCTTTGCTTGAAATCTACCTACTTCGTTTAAATCAATATCTGAGTGACCTTGGAATCGATTAACAACGTTCCAATCAGTTTGGCCATGACGCCACAAAACAACGCGGTTACCTGCCATGGGCGGCTGCATTCTTTACGGCTTCGAGTTCAATCTGTGGGCAGTCATTCCATAAACGATCAAGCATGTAGTACTTGCGCAGTTCAGCGCTTTGAACATGTACAACTAAATCTGAATAATCTAGCAAGATCCATTCTGCGCCATGTTCGCGTCGCAATGGCTTATCGCCAATGGCCGCTAACTGGCGTTCAACTTCATCTGCGATGGCATCGACTTGTGCTTCATTTTGACCCGTTGCAATAAGAAATACTTCGCTGAGGACAAGCTGTTCGGAGAGGTCAAGTGCAACAACATCTACCGCAATTTTATCTATTGCAGCTTTTGCAGCAACTTGTGTGATCTCGAACGTTCTATTGCTAATTGTCATAGAGGTTATTCTCTCGTATAAATGTGGCCACCGATGACGAAACATCTGTGCTGACTCCTTGACGAATAGAGGTTGCAGCAACATCAATTGCACCAATGTCAGTGCCATTTCCAGAAAAACCAGGTCTTTTGATGATTAAGAACTCAACCAAGCCCTTGAGATCTTCGACTCGATGCCACTGCTCTAGTTTTTCGGCTGCATCTTGTCCGATAATCAAAACAAGTTGATCATCTGGATAGGTTTGCTTGATGGCTTCGACCGTATCAATGGCATAACTAGGACCTGTGCGAAGTATTTCAATCGGATTAACAAACACCTTTATGGCAACATCGGCGGGTAAATCTTTAAGTGCAAGCTGACACATCTGCCGGCGATCTTCTGCCGATGCAACTGGAACGTTTGTCCGAAGCAATGGCTGACCCGCCGGAATAACGATTAATTGATCGACTAAATTCTTTTCGATAACTTGTTGGATAACATGCAAATGACCCACATGAATTGGGTCAAATGTTCCCCCATAAATACCTATTCGAGCCAAAGCGTTATCTGTCTAAGCGAAGGACTAAGTACAGAAGTGCTGCGAAAATAACAAAGGTGATGACACCAAAAGTTAATGGTGATGCTGGAAGTTCGCGAGTTATTTCGCTAGCAAGATTTATCATGGGTACATACTACTACTTGCTGCTGCTGGTTCTGCAGGAAGTTTTAGTGCTACTTAGCGGGTTGATCTTTAGAAAGTAATGCCTTGAACTGGTCTTCATCAATAATTGCTACGCCAAGTTCCTGTGCTTTAGCTAACTTGGAGCCTGGGTCAGCGCCAACCAAAACATAATCAGTTTTCTTAGAAACCGATGACGATGCTTTACCGCCATGATCGGCGATGGTTTGGGCAATACCATCTCTGGTGAAATCATTTAATCCACCGGTCACAACAAAAGTTAATCCAGCTAAAGTTTGTGGCGGTTTTTTAACAGGAGCATCAACCATTGCAACACCGGCAGCGCTCCACTTACTAATGATTGCGCTATGCCAATCTATTGAAAACCACTCCACAATAGATTCTGCGATTGTTGCTCCAACTCCATCGATCTCTGCTAAATCAGCAGCTGATGCTTTAGAAACCTTATCCATGGATCCCAAGGAGCTAGCTAATGCTTGCGCAGCCGTTGGACCAACGTGGCGAATAGATAGTGCAACTAGTGTTCTCCACAACGGAAGTTTCTTTGCAGATTCCAGCGCAGCCAACAGCTTGTCAATATTTGCACCAGGAGTTCCATCTTTCTTGGTAAAGAAATCAGAGCCCATTAGTTTTTCATGAGTTAAGTCAAAAAGATCAGATTCATCTTTGATAATTTTTGCATCGAGAAGGGCTGTGGCTGCTTCATATCCCAGGACATCTATATTTAAAGCAGCTCTTGAACCGATGTAATAGATTCTTTCTCGTAGCTGTGCTGGACAGTTTTGAATGTTTGGACAACGAATATCCACATCACCTTCTGTCATTGCACGCAAGGCCGTTGCACACTCTGGACAGTTTGAAGGCATAACAAAGGCTTTTTCTTTTCCAGTTCGACGATCAATCACTGGCCCTAATACTTCAGGAATAACATCTCCAGCTTTCCGGATCACAACTACATCGCCAATAAGAACTCCTTTACGCAAGATCTCTTCACTGTTGTGAAGAGTTGCATGAGTAATTGTTGATCCCGCTACTTTAACTGGCTCCATAAAGGCAAAAGGTGTAACTCGACCAGTACGACCAACGCTTACTTTAATGTCTAAAAGTTTTGTGGTTACTTCTTCTGGTGGATACTTAAAAGCAATAGCCCACTTTGGTGCCCGAGATGTGTAACCAATTTTTTCTTGATCTGCCAGTGAATCAACCTTAATTACTACACCATCAATTTCGTGTTCAACATCATGTCGGTGCTTTGAGTAATGCTCGATAAATTTCTCAACTTCTTTACGGGTTGAAACAACAGAAAAGCGATCACTAGTTGGTAGACCTAAATTCTTAAGCACTGCATATGCCTGACTTTGTGAATCAAAGTAGATTCCTTCGCGTGCTCCAACACCATGGACCACAACTGAGAGTGGCCTTGATGCACTGATTCGGGGATCTTTTTGGCGCAATGATCCAGCCGCACCATTTCTTGGATTAGCAAATAAAGATTTGCCGGATTCTTCTAATGACTCATTGAGTTCGTTGAATGCTGCAATTGGGAAAAACACTTCGCCGCGAATCTCTATAAGAGAAGGAGTTTTATCTCCCACCAGTACGTGAGGCAAATTCTTAATTGTCTTAACATTAAGAGTGACATCTTCGCCCGTCACTCCATTGCCACGGGTTAATCCTCTGACTAACTGTCCATTTTCATAGGTCAAATTAATTGCAAGTCCATCGACTTTAACTTCACAGAGATACGTTGGTGATGGGATTTCTTTCTCAACTCGATCAAACCATGCCGCTAACTCATCTAGGTCGAAGGCGTTATCAAGGCTCATCATCTTTTCAATATGATCGCGTTGTTCAAACTGAGTTGAAAAGCCTCCCCCAATATGAAGAGTTGGAGAATCTGCTTGTCGCAATTCTGGATTCTTATCTTCAAGTGCTTGGAGTTGTTTTAGCAGCTCATCAAATTGTGCATCTGAAATAGAGGGTTGGTCTAGTACATAGTATTTAAATTGGTGATCTCTAATTTCATTGATCAACTCAGTGATGCGATGTCTAGCTTGATTACTCATGTGCATCTACCAATAAACATTCGCCACACACAAACATGGATCTGAGAATAATCACTGTGTCTGACATATCGTCGCAGAACCAACAACGCGATCCCCGTCATAGATAACCATCGCTTGTCCTGTTGCTAAGCCAAGAAGTGGTTCTGCCAAGTTTGCGACCAGTAATTGACCATCAAAATAGTATGTGCAAGGCAAGGCGGCACCGTGTGCTCGAATCTGCACAAAACCCTCTTGCTCTTTATCGGTAACTTGCGGTCCACACCAAACTGGACGTTCACCCTTCATTGTTGTAATTGCTAACTCTTCACGAGCTCCAACAACCACAGTGTTGGTTACAGGTTCAATTTTCAAAACAAAACGAGGAGAACCATCAGCCGTTGGAACGGTAAGACCTAAGCCTTTGCGTTGCCCAATTGTGTATGTGTATGCACCTTTATGTTCACCTATTTTGTTTCCATCTTGATCAACGATAGGGCCGGTTTCACTTCCCAAACGATCACGCAACCATCCAGCGTTATCTCCAGATGGAACAAAGCAAATGTCATGGCTATCTGGTTTTTGTGCGACAGCTAAACCACGGGCCTCTGCTTCTTTACGGATATCAACTTTTGTCGTGTCACCCAAAGGAAATATCGCTCCGGCAATCTGTTCAATTGTTAAAACTGAAAGAACATAGGATTGATCTTTTGAATGATCTACAGCGCGATGAAGGGTCTTTCCACTCTCGCTTATCTGCGTTCTCGCATAATGGCCAGTTACAACGCCATCAAATCCCATTGAACGGGCACGATCTAGAACGGCCGCAAATTTAATTTTTTCATTACAGCGAAGACATGGATTTGGAGTACGACCTGCTGCATATTCAGCCAAGAAATCTTCTACTACGCCGTCATGAAACTCTTCGGCCATATCCCAAATATAAAAAGGAATTCCGATTACATCGGCTGCTCTGCGTGCATCATGTGAATCTTCAATCGTGCAACATCCACGGGCGCCAGATCGATACTTTTGTGGATTAGCAGCTAGTGCAAGATGCACACCAATCACATCGTGACCAGCCTCGACAGCACGCGCTGCTGCAACTGCTGAATCAACGCCACCACTCATTGCTGCAATTAACTTCACTTGATGTTAGCCGCCCTTCCTCGGGTAATTACATCAGGTAGTACAGAGAGTATGAAGTTCAGATCATCGTGAGTGCTTGTAGAACCAAATGAGAATCGCAATGATGACTGTGCGCTCTGCTGTGTGTGACCCATGGCCAATAAAACATGGCTTGCCTCATGCACACCGGCACTACAGGCCGATCCTGTTGAGGCTGAAACATTTGCTTTGTCCAGGAGCAATAACAAAGTGTCACTTTGTGTTCCAGGAAAAGTTACATTAACTATTCCTGGCAATCGATCAACGTTTTTTCCATTAATGATCACATCTGGAAATAGCTCTTTAACGTGGTCAATGAATTGATTCCTTAACTCAATAACCTGCGCGCTTGGATACTCATCTTGTGCCGCGGCTGCAAATGCAACGATGCTTGGTGCATTAAGAGTTCCACTGCGAATCTCACGTTCTTGTCCTCCACCGTGCAGTAAGGCGGGAATTTCAACTGCACGCTTTAATATCAAGGCACCGATTCCAAGTGGTCCGCCAACTTTATGAGCACTCAGTGTCATTGCATAAACACCTAGTTGAGAGAAAGAAAGCGGGGTTTTTTTAAAACTTTGAACTGCGTCGGTATGGACAGGAATCTGACCTGCCATCGCAACAACTTCTGAGATTGGCTGCAGAGTTCCCGTTTCATTATTGGCATGCATTATCGAGATAACTGCAATTTCGGAAGCCCGCTGATCAATAATATTTTTTAGAGACACTAGATCAATGACTCCATCAGATGTTACGCCAACTGTGATCAACTCTGCGCCTTCATGATCTTTAAGCCACTGCGCAGGATCTAAAATTGCATGGTGTTCGATAGCTGAAATAACGACAACGCTTTTGCCTTGAGCGCGACCTTGCCAGTACAAACCTTTAAGTGCGATGTTGTTGGCTTCGGTTCCAGATGCAGTAAAAATTACTTCAGTTGGAAGGCAGTCAACCTGTTTTGCAATCACTTCCCTGGCATCTTCAACCGACTTTCTCGTTGAACGTCCGTGTGTATGCAAACTAGAAGGATTACCTAGTACTTGCATCTGCGAGGAAATTGCCTTGAAAGCTGCAGGCGACATTGGTGTCGTTGCAGCATGGTCTACATAGATCGAAGGCACGGGCCTAAGTCTAGGACTTGTGGGCTTTTACGCCTTCCGTTGCCTTAGGCAGCACGGCAAATAAATCACCGATCACGCCAAAATCTGCAATTTCAAAGAGTGGGGCTTCTGGATCTTTATTGATAACCACAATCGTCTTACTGGTTTGCATTCCTGCGCGATGCTGAATTGCACCAGAAATTCCGCAGGCCACATAGAGTTGAGGACTCACCGATTTTCCAGTCTGTCCAACCTGATGTGAATGTGGATACCAACCAGCATCAGTTGCAGCACGTGATGCACCAACTGCAGCTCCCATTGAATCGGCAAATGCTTCAACTGGTGTGAAATCTCCATTTGTTCCGCGACCGCCAGAGACAACAACGTTTGCCTCTGTTAACTCAGGACGCCCACCTTGTACAGGAGGTTTTGAAGAAGTAACAGTTGCTTTCTTTGCACTCTCTGAAATCGTTAACTCAACAGTTTCAATAGCAGGTGATGCTGCAGTTAAATCTGGGCTAACTGAATTTGGGCGAAGAGTGATAATTGGTGTTCCATGTGAGACTTTTGAATGCACTGTTGTTGATCCACCAAAAACAAGTTGAGTGGCAGTTAAATCTGCTGAAACATCAACCGCATCGGTAATGATTCCTGACTCTGTCTTTACTGCAACGCGAGCTGCAACTTCCTTGCCATATGCATGTGATGCAATGAGTAGTGCTGTAGGAGATTTAGTAGAAACTAACTGAGCCAGCGCATCTGCAACTGCTGCTACACCGTTGACTGAAAAGCTATCTGATTCAACAACCAGAATATTTGAAATCGGACCAGCATTTAGCCCTGCTGCCATTGCACTGCCC
>CAMCYA010000043.1 GCA_945883675.1 Bifidobacterium breve | reverse complement strand
CTTGGAGTAGATTCCTTTCGAGGGAGGAAAAACCATGAGGTATCTGGTGCCTACGGTCTTTTTTGCTCTGTTTGTTATCTGGTATTTAACTTTTCTAGCAAGAAGGTTGGATCGATTACACCTTCGCGTAGACAACAGTTGGGCAAATCTTGATGTCCTCCTACAAAAAAGGGCTTCTGTCGCATTAGAAATTGCACATAGTGATATCGCAGATCCTGCATCATCACTGTTATTAACCGGTGCGGCTTATCAGGCCCGCGATGCTTCGATTCAGCATAGGTCTAATGCGGAGAGTGGATTGTCCGGTGCATTAGGTTTGCTTTTGGAGGACTCGAGACATCTTGCAACAGCGGCCGATAGCCAGCTTCTTACAGAGCTTTCAGCGCTCACAGATAAAATTAGAGTTGCAATTGCAATTCACACCGATGCCGTAAGTCGATCACAGATGTTAAGGCGTAAATATGTTGTCCGAACTTTCCGATTAGCAGGAAATGCGCGGTTACCCGTTACATATGAATTTGAAGCTGATGTACTTTAATAAACCAATTCTCTTTTTGGTGGCTGCGTCTTTAACGCTTAGTAGTTGCGCGGTCATTGAAGAAGCCTTGCCTGAGAAAGCTGAGACAAATGTACTAAGCGGGCGAGAAGGCACGAATGGTCCTGTACTTGCAGTCAAAATCGATGACACAAATCCTGCGCATCCACAAATAGGAATTGAAGATGCAGACATCGTCTACATCGAACAGGTGGAAAGTGGCCTAACCCGACTTATGGCGATTTTCTCTTCGCGAATTCCGCAGAGAGTTGGCCCAGTTAGAAGTGCGCGTATTTCTGACATCGATATTTTGAGTCAGTACGGGAATGTGGCCTTTGCATACAGTGGTGCTCAATCAAAATTACTACCGATTATCAGTCAGGCGAATCTCCTCGATTTAGGAGCTCAACGTCAAAGTCCCACGATCTACACAACCGATCCGATGCGCAATCAACCATATGCAATGGTTCTACGTGCAGATTTACTGATGGCCAGAGTCGTTGAGAAAGAATATGAAATTGATAGTGCGCGCAACGTGGGTTTCATTTTTGGAGATGAACCTAAAGATGGCGTTTTAACAGATGAAGTTGTAATTGATTGGCCATCTGCCACATATAAAGCAACGTGGTCTCCATCTGAAGAGCGTTGGTTTTTATCTCATAACGGAAAAATCAATAGCGCAGAATCAGGAATCATATTAGGACCCACAACTTTGGTTATTCAGATTGTTTCAATCACACCATCAGAGTTTGGCGATAAATTTGGGGGAGTAACACCCTTTTCAGAAACCATTGGAGAAGGCAAAGCTTTTGTACTTCGTAATGGCAAACGCTTTGCAGGTACATGGAACCGAAGTGATGCTAATTCTGGGACGACATTCTCTTTAGCCAATGGAGAGCAGATTAAATTTGCACCGGGCCAAGTTTGGGTGGCATTGACCGATCGTGAGCCTAAATTCACCTCGCCAGCAACATCTAATTCAAAGTAGTATGTGCACCTAAACTTTTTGATGGAAGCGGAGTATTCGTGATGGCTGAAGTAACAGGAACCGGTCGCGTCAAGCGCGGTATGGCTGAAATGCTAAAGGGCGGCGTAATCATGGACGTCGTTAATGCAGAGCAAGCCAAGATCGCAGAAGATGCAGGAGCCGTTGCGGTTATGGCCTTAGAGCGAGTCCCGGCAGATATTCGCGCACAAGGTGGCGTAGCTCGCATGTCTGATCCAGACATGATCGAAAAAATTCAAGCAAGCGTTTCGATTCCCGTAATGGCAAAGGCTCGCATCGGTCATTTCGTCGAAGCACAGGTTTTACAATCACTTAACGTCGATTACATCGATGAGTCAGAGGTTTTGACACCATCTGATTACGAAAATCACATTGATAAGTGGAATTTCACTGTTCCATTTGTTTGTGGTGCTACAAATTTGGGAGAGGCTCTACGACGTATCAATGAAGGCGCTGCAATGATTCGCTCAAAAGGTGAAGCAGGCACAGGTGATGTTTCAAATGCAATGATGCACATGAGAAAAATTGGTGGAGAGATCAGACGACTTTCATCACTTCGCGAGGATGAGCTTTATGTTGCAGCGAAGGAACTTCAAGCACCGTATGCATTAGTAAAGGAAGTTGCCGAGACAGGAAAGCTTCCTGTTGTGCTATTTACTGCAGGCGGCATTGCTACTCCTGCAGATGCAGCGTTGATGATGGCTATGGGCGCTGATGGCGTCTTTATCGGATCAGGAATATTTAAGTCAGGAAATCCAGCACAGAGAGCCGCTGCTTGTGTAAAGGCAACAACGTTTTGGGATGATCCAAAAGTAGTTGCAGATGCATCCCGTGGTTTAGGTGAGGCAATGGTCGGGATCAACGTTGCCGATCTTCCAGCACCTCATCGCCTTTCAGAGCGCGGTTGGTAAATAACTCAAAAATGAAAGTTGGAGTGCTTGCTCTGCAAGGAGATTTTCGCGAGCACTCGAACGCTTTAATTGCATGTGGAGTTGATGTACTTGCGGTTAGACGCGTAGAAGAGCTTTCGAATGTCGATGCATTAATTATTCCTGGGGGAGAATCAACAACGATTGCCCACCTTGCTCAAACGTTTGGAATTTTCGATGCAATCAAAGAACGCATTTCATCAGGCATGCCTACCTATGGTTCTTGCGCCGGAATGATTCTGCTGGCCGATGAAATTCTGGATGCAGCCAAGGACCAAAAAACTTTTGGTGGTTTAGAGATTGTGGTTCGCAGAAATGCATTTGGTCGACAGGTGGACTCGTTTGAAACAGAGTTAGAGTTTAAAGATGGATTTCCAGAGCCACTCAGGGCCGTGTTTATTCGTGCTCCATGGGTTGAACGAGTAGGAGCGAATGTTGAGGTTTTGGCAACAGTGAAATCCCATCCTGTAGCTGTTCGCTCTAAAACTTTACTTGTGACTTCATTCCATCCAGAACTAACTGGTGATCATCGGATTCATCAATATTTTGTGGACCAAGTGGCACGCCCGGCGGTCAAAAAGGTACAGTAAGCACATATTCGCAATTGTGAAATTGAGGTGTTCCAATGTCAGGCCATTCCAAATGGGCGACAACCAAGCATAAAAAGGCAATCATTGATAGCCGTCGTGCAAAGGTATTTGCCAAGCAGATTCGTGCAATTGAAGTTGCGGCGCGAAATGGCGGCGCAGATATGGATGGTAATCCAACACTTTTTGATGCTGTGGCAAAAGCAAAAAAATCTTCCATGCCGGCTGACAATATTGAACGAGCAATTAAACGTGGTGCTGGTCTAGAGGCCGGTGCAAAAGACTGGATCACCATTATGTATGAGGGCTACGGACCCAATGGCGTAGCAATCATGATTGAGTGTTTATCAGATAACCGAAATCGCTCTGCATCAGAGGTTAAAGTTGCAGTCACTCGAAATGGTGGTTCCATGGCTGATTTAGGATCTGTTTCATATCTTTTTAATCGCAAAGGTGTAATCATCGTAAAAAAAGATGGAGCACTTTCTGAGGATTCAATTCTTGAAGCAGTACTAGAAGCTGGTGCTGAGGAAGTAAATGATTTAGGTGAGGCTTTCGAGATTGTCAGTGAACCTGTGGACTTGGTACCAGTTCGTGAGGCTCTTCAGGCTGCAGGGATTGATTATGAATCTGCAGATTCCTCATTTCTTCCATCTATGAGTATCCCGTTAGATGCCGAAGGTGCGGTTAAGGTATTTGAACTAATTGACGCAATTGAAGAGCTTGATGACGTGCAGAATGTGTATAGCAACTTTGATGTTTCTGACGAGGTTATGGCGAGCCTCGGATAAGGATTTTCTGAACAACCTTAGGCTTTATCCTTTAGTCCAGCGAAGAAAGCGTGAGGAACACAATGAGAGTTTTGGGTGTTGACCCCGGCCTTACTCGTTGTGGCGTTGGAATAGTTGAAGGCTCAATTGGCTCACCACTTTCTCTAGTGGAAGTCGGAGTCATCGTTACGGGAACGGATCTAGCTTTAGAACATCGGTTATTGGAGCTAGATCGTGAACTTTCACAGTGGGTAAATCTTTGGCAACCCGATGTAATCGCAGTCGAAAGAGTTTTCTCCCAACACAATGTGCGAACAGTTATGGGAACGGGCCAAGCAGCGGGAATAGCACTTTTAATCGCAGCCAAATCTGGAATTCCAGTAGTAATGCATACTCCATCAGAGGTAAAAGCAGCAGTGACTGGCAATGGACGTGCCAATAAAGCGCAGGTTGCGACAATGGTTCAAAAACTGCTCAACCTTGAAAGCATCCCAAAGCCTGTAGATGCTACTGATGCTCTTGCCTTAGCTATTTGCAATATTTGGCGCGGTAGTGGCAACAACAAAGTAAATCAAGCGTTGGCCGCAGAGAAAAACCGACTTAAGAAGTTACATTCCAGATGATTTCATTATTGACCGGGATGGTGAGGTCACTTACAAGTGATAGAGCAATAATCGAAGTTGGCGGAGTTGGATTAAGCGTGGTTCTGACACCTTCTACAACGCAGCAAATTACTTTAGGTTCACAGCAGCAATTCTTTACTTCGTTGGTGGTTCGTGAAGACTCGCTCACTTTATACGGCTTTCTAACTGATGAAGCAAAGGGATTATTCGAACTTGTCCAAACTGTTTCTGGGATTGGACCAAAGGTAGCAATGTCTATTGTTGGTGCTATGTCACCTGAAGACTTAGCACGAGCAATTTCACAAGAAGAGATATCGATCATTGAGAAAGTTCCAGGAATTGGTCGCAAAGGTGCGCAGCGTTTAATTCTCGAACTTAAGGGCAAGTTAAGTGATCTATCCAGCAATCAAACATATAAGTCCCATCAGCCAGCATGGCGCGAAAAACTCGTTAGTGGACTAACTTCACTTGGTTTTTCTCCAAAGGAGGCTGATGGTGCCATATCAGAGGTTGTCGCCACGCTGTCTTCAGATGGCATCGATGCGTCAGCAATGGACCTAAGTGAACTATTGAAAATGGCATTGGCGAGCGGAAAGAATTCTCGTGGCTGAGGATCGTTTAATGACATCTCATGTAAATAGAGATGAGTCAGTATTAGAGCAAGCGCTTCGACCAAAAACGCTGAAGGATTTCATTGGGCAAAAGCGAGTAAGAGATCAAATAGATGTTTTGCTCACGGCAGCCAGACATAGAAACTCTCCCGCCGATCACATTCTGCTTTCAGGACCACCGGGATTAGGTAAAACCACCCTAGCTCTCATTCTTGCGAGCGAGATGGCTACTCCCATTCGCTTAACAAGTGGACCTGCAATTACACATGCCGGTGATTTAGCAGCAATTCTCTCATCACTTGTTGAAGGTGAGATTTTATTTATAGATGAGATCCATCGCTTGCCCAGGCCGGCCGAAGAACTTCTTTATTTGGCGATGGAAGATTTTAGAGTCGACGTAATTGTTGGCAAGGGTCCTGGTGCAACTGCTATTCCTTTACAGTTGCCACACTTCACTTTAGTGGGAGCTACGACTCGAGCAGGACTATTACCTAGCCCGTTGCGTGATCGTTTTGGTTTTACTGCCTACCTCGATTTTTATGAAGAAACGGATATCGCGCAAGTAATTACTCGAAGCGCAGAGCTTTTAAAAATTGAAATCGATAAAGAGGCAGTCAATGAGGTTGCAGGCAGATCTAGAGGAACTCCGCGAATTGCAAACCGTTTACTTCGCCGTGTTCGAGATTTCGCGCAAGTTAAGGGGAGTAAAAAAATCTCACTCTCTGATTCTCAGGCAGCTTTAGAGATGTATGAAGTTGACGAGCTCGGGCTTGACCGACTCGATCGCGCTGTTCTAGTTGCTTTAATAGAAAGGTTTAATGGTGGGCCGGTGAGTCTTTCCACTCTGGCCATAGCCGTTGGTGAGGAGATTGAAACGGTTGAATCTGTCGCCGAACCTTTTTTGGTCCGCAATGGATTTATGGCCAGAACTCCACGGGGTCGAGTGGCTACTTCTCAGGGTTGGCTTCATCTTGGACGAACTCCGCCTGCGGAAATTTCCACGCTTTTCGACTTACCTGCGCCTGACGCCTAGACTCTGCGCTTATGTCTACTATAAATAAACCGATTAAGACGACCAGCCGGCCAGTTAGAACCTTAGCTATTTTGGCGCTGGTTTTAGTAGCAATGACGGGTCTAGTTTTTGTTCAGGGTGCGACTTCAGTCAAGCTAGGGCTTGATCTACGTGGTGGTACGTCCGTAACTCTTCAGCCGAGAATTGCACCAGGCGAAGAAGGAAGCATTACCAATGAAGCCATCGATCAAGCGGTTGCAATTATTCGACAACGCGTTAACTCACTCGGCGTTGCAGAGTCTGAAGTTGCAGCACAAGGCACAGGAACAAGCCGACAGATTGTTATCTCAGTTCCAGGGGATACAGGTCGACGTGTAGTTGATTTAGTAGGTCAAACTGCAGAGCTACGTTTCCGTCAGGTGTTGGCTACAGGAGCTGGTGCATCTTCAGTTGTAGATCCATCGGCAACACCAGTTGCAGGTGTAACTCCAGAGGTTAATGCACAGTTTGCTTCTTTTGATTGCACGTTAGCGGAAAATCGTCAGGGCACCGGAACAGATCTCCCATCCCAGACAATTGTTGCTTGTGATCGTGCCGGCCTAACAAAATACATTCTTGGGCCAGCAGAAGTTTTAGGACGTCAAATTTCAGAGGCTTCCGCAGGCCTTGACACACAATCTGGAAGTGCGTGGTTTGTTAGTTTAACTTTTAATAGTGAAGGAACTTCAGCATTTGCAGCTGTGACATCTCGTGTTACTTCACTGCCTGAACCGAACAATCAGTTGGCTATCGTTTTAGATGGTTTGGTTGTTTCCGCCCCACGTATTAACGAGGCGATCCCTTCAGGAACTGCGCAAATAACTGGAAGCTTTACTCAATTAGAAGCTAAAGACCTAGCAAATGTTTTGAAGTATGGAGCGCTACCACTTGCATTTGATCGAGGAGAGGTTCAACAGGTATCTCCAACATTAGGTGCTGATCAACTGGATGCAGGTTTAATTGCTGGTGCTCTAGGTTTAGCACTCGTAGTTATCTTCACTCTTGCCTACTACCGAGTACTAGGTTTCGTTACAGTTGGATCACTGGCAATAGCTGGATTAATGCTTTACCTATTGTTCCTACTTCTGGGTGAATGGATTGGATTTACGTTAACTCTTGCCGGGATTGCCGGTGCAATTGTTGCAATCGGTGTTACTGCTGACTCATTTATTGTCTATTTTGAACGCGTGCGAGATGAGATGCGTGAAGGTCGTTCCTTACGAACAGCCGTTGAAACAGGCTGGATCAGAGCGCGACGAACTATTTTGATCGCAGACTTTGTATCTCTTATCGCTGCAGTTCTGCTTTATTTCTTTGCAGTAGGAGGTGTAAGAGGTTTTGCTTTCACTCTTGGACTAACAACCGTTATCGATCTAATCATTATCTTCGTCTTCACAAAACCAGCATTAGTGCTTGTTTCAAGAATGAAATTCTTTAATTCGGGTCATCGATTATCCGGCTTCTCGAGCAAGAGTCTCGGTATGCCAACTACGAAGGAGGCATAGAAATGTCGAAGTTTTC
>CAMCYA010000042.1 GCA_945883675.1 Bifidobacterium breve | reverse complement strand
CAATTGAAACTGCACCTCTTGCAGCAACAATCGGATCTTCATCTGATCTACTTGACTCAATGGGAATCAAATCTGATGCACCACTGTGCATGACATGTGGTGTGAAGATGCGTATGTCAGGTGCATGCTTTGTATGCGAAGGATGCGGTAACACATCTGGTTGCAGCTAAAACTTAACCAACCCCGTTAAAAACCCCGCTGATCGCTGTAAACACTGCGATTGGCGGGGTTTTTCATGTTCCCAGCACCAATCAATCAAGAGTAGAATAAGCACGTTGTTTCCGGGGTCGAGGTAATTTCGAACCGGCGGTTATAGTCCGCGACCCGATGGCCACCAGTTATCGGTTGACACAGTGAAATTATGAGACCGACGGTTAAAGTCCGGATGAGAGGAAACCAACAAAAGGTAGGTTTATTCCTGCCTTCTTTGTGTATGTGAATGCGCTGCTATTAGTTCGCATGTCTCTGCACGCAACCCCCGGAAACTCGTAACACGGAGTTAGGGGGCAGAAGATGGATTACACAGTTGCAATGCAACGTGCCATTGCCCTTGCCGAAAAAGGACTTGGTAAAACAGCACCCAATCCTATTGTTGGCGCAGTAATCATTAGTGCAGCTGGCGAAGTTGTGGGTGAAGGTTTTCATGATCGTGTTAATTCTGCTGATCATGCAGAGGTAGTTGCTTTAAAAATGGCCGGGGATAAAGCAAAAGGTTCAACAATTGTTGTCACCCTTGAACCATGTAATCACACAGGCAGCACGGGGGCATGTGCACAGGCAATCATTGATGCAGGCATTACAACTGTTGTTTATGCAGTTAGCGATCCCAATGAAAAAGCAGCCGGGGGAGCAGTTGCACTTCGCGCAGCAGGTCTCACTGTTATTGAAGGCGTTCTAAAAGATGAGGCAGCTTTTTCTAATCGTGCTTGGTTCATGAAGATTAAAAAGGGCCGACCATTTTTCACATGGAAGGTTGCCGCAACTCTTGATGGCAAAGTTGCAGCCGCAGATGGAACTTCTAAGTGGATCAGCAATGAGAGATCACGGGGTGATGTGCAAATTTTACGCCGTCAGGCAGATGCAATCCTTGTGGGCACAAATACTGTTATTACAGATGATCCACATTTGATACCTCGTGGCTCTTTTGCTGGATATGGTGCAAACCCAATCCGTATTATTTGTGGAGAGCAAGAGCTACCAAAAGATGCGCAGATTTTCGATGATGCCGCAAAGACTGTTCTTGTGAAATCCAAAGATCTGGATCTCTTGGTAGAAAAACTTAATGAGTTAGAGATCAATCATGTCTTTGTTGAGGCAGGACCAACTTTAGGTAGCGCCATGTTAGATGGCTGTTTAATGGATGAATTAGTGATCTATCAAGCTCCCACGCTCTTAGGCACAGGTAAGCACTTCTTTACCTTTGATTATCCAACAACGATTACCGACCAAATGCGAATGGATCACATAAGTACGCAAGTTCTAGATGGCGATGTTAAGTCGGTATATCGCATAAGGAATGGTGAGTGATGTTTACAGGACTCATTGCAGAACTTGGTTCAATTGACGCTATCAAAAAGAGCGAAACATCTGCCATCTTTACTATTAACGCACCGGGGCTTGCTTCAGAGATTTCCGTGGGTGATTCTGTTGCGGTAAACGGTGTGTGTTTAACTGCCACATCAATAGTTGGCACCACCTTCACAGCAGATGTCATGATTCAAACCCTCAATCTGACATCTCTTTCGCAAATCATTGTCGGAAGTCCAGTAAACCTTGAACTTGCTGCCCAGTTAAATGCCCGTATGGGTGGACACATGGTTCAGGGCCATGTGGATGGAGTTGCAACAGTTGTTTCTTTAGCTCCCGGGGATAAGTGGGCCCAGTTTGATATCACCGTGCCGGCCGAGTTGAGCAAATACATTGTTAATCAAGGCTCTATCGCACTTGATGGTATTTCGCTAACTGTTGGAGAGATCAACGATGGAAACAATCAAGTGACTGTGTGGCTAATTCCGGAAACTTTGGAGCGTACAAATCTCTCCACCAAAAAAGCTGGTGACCTCATTAATGTCGAAGTCGATGTATTAGCTAAATATGTAGAACGACTCATCAGTAAAGGGTTGAAAAGTGAGTAATCTGCAGATCGCATTAGAAGCATTTAAACGTGGCGAGATGATCATTGTGGTCGATGATGAAAACCGTGAAAACGAAGGTGATTTGATGATGTTGGCCGAGAAGGCCACTTCAAAAAGCGTTGGATTTATGGTGCGCCATACAACTGGAATTTTATGTGTTGCAATGCAAGAAACACGTGCTCGCAAACTTGGATTACCACTTATGGTTGAAAATAATCAGGACACAAAGAAAACCGCATTTACCGTAAGCGTGGATGTAAAAAAGGGTATGACTACGGGAGTAAGTGCACAAGAGCGTGCAAACACAGTTGTTGCATTGGCATCAAATGATTCAGTAGCAACTGATTTCATTAGACCAGGACATGTTTTTCCGCTGATAGCAGTAAATGGTGGATTAAAGGTTCGCAGAGGTCATACTGAAGCAGGAATAGCTTTGGCTCAACTTGTTGGCGCTCAACCCTTATGCCTACTCTCTGAAATTGTTAATGAAGATGGCTCTATGGCACGTGGTCAATCGCTAAATGATTTCGCAGCCACACACGGACTCTTAACGATTTCAATTGAGGAGCTATCCCAGCAAGTTATTCCAGATGTTAAGCACGATGTAGAGAGTTCAGCAGGATTTACTTTTGATTGGGCGCAGTTGCCTTTACGTAATCAGGCTTGGCAGGTTGCGACATTTCCAGCCTTAAATCAACGTGAACATGCAGTTATAAAGTTTGGTTCTAAGGGCGAAAATCCATTGGTTCGCATTCATAGCGAATGCTTTACTGGTGATGTTTTGCATTCACAAAGATGTGACTGTGGAGATCAGTTAGAGCTTTCTATCTCGTTAATCGAGGCTAGCGGTTATGGATACGTAATTTATTTGCGCAATCATGAAGGTCGCGGCATTGGTTTAAGTGAAAAGATCAAGGCTTATCAACTACAGGATCAGGGAATGGATACCGTCGAGGCAAATATTGCTTTGGGTCACCAAGTAGATGCTCGCAATTGGAACGATGCAGTTGCAATAGTTAAAAACCTTGGATTGAAATCTCTCACTCTTTTAACCAATAATCCGGATAAAGTTGCAGCAATTGAAGATGCTGGCATTTCCTGTACGCAGCAGCATTTAATGGTTCCCGTCAATGAATTTAATGAAAGATATATTGCAACAAAACAAAGCAAATTGGGTCATATCCGAGGGAGTAATTAAATGGCGGGCAATTCACCACAGATCAAAATTAGATCTTTGCCTCATGCAAAAGTGGCAATCATCTCTTCGTCTTGGCATTTGGAACTCTGTAACGATCTGATTTCAGGTGCGCAGAGAGCATTGGCCGAAGCATCAATTACTAAAGTCGAAACGATCTATGTGCCAGGATCATTTGAGATTCCACTTGCATCACAGATGGCATTCGAAAAAGGCTTTGACGCAGTTGTTGCTGTTGGACTTGTCCTAAAAGGTGAAACTCCACATTTTGATTATGTATGCCAGGGTGTTACACAGGGCATTTTAGATGTCAGCCTCAAGTTTTCTAAGCCAATCGGATTTGGTGTGCTTATGTGTAGCGACATGGAGCAAGCAATTGCACGATCTGGAGTGGCAGGTAGCAAAGAGGACAAAGGTTACGACAGTGCTATTGCTGCCATCGAGCTTTTGTATTTAAGCAGCAAGAAGTAATTGTTTGGAAAGCCCCATCTAACTGTGATGTTTGCGACTTCTCGTCGGGCCATATCCGCAACTGGCCTAAACTTGCGATAGATCTAAATCCTGACACGGGGATGGAGCGTGATTTATGGAAGTTTCAACCTCGGGGATTGTCAAAAAAGCCTCTGGCCTATAGTTAAGATTGCGCCATGAGTGAATTCAAACCTAAAAAGTCGGTAGCCCTCTCAGGAGTCCCAGCAGGAAGTACTGGATTAAGTTCAGTAGGCGAGGGAGATCTTCACTATCGCGGGTATTCCATCAAAGACTTGGCTGCAAACTGCCAATTCGAAGAGGTCGCATTTCTATTAGTTCATGGTGAACTTCCAACCCAAAAGCAGTTGGATAGTTACAAATCAAAACTTAAAGGCCTACGAGGTCTTTCACCTGCAGTTAAAACAATTCTAGAACAGATCCCAGCTTCTGCACATGCAATGGATGTTTTGCGCACTGCGTTCTCAGCAGTTGGCGCGGTTAACCCGGAATCAACAAAGCACACTGAGACAGAGGCACGTGACCTTGCCGATTCAATGTTGGCTAAGACTGGTTCAATTCTTGGGTACTGGCACCACTTTGCAAACAACGGCAAGAAAATTGAAGTTGAAACAGATGATGATTCAATCGGTGCTCACTTTTTACATCTTTTGCACGGAGAAAAGCCAAGTGCGTTGTGGGAAAAAGCTATGCACATCTCACTAGTACTTTATGCCGAGCATGAATTCAATGCCTCAACATTTACAAGTCGAGTCATCGCCGGTACTGGAGCAGATATTTACTCCTGTGTTTCGGGAGCCATAGGAGCACTCAGTGGACCAAAACATGGTGGTGCAAACGAGGTAGCACTTGAGATTCAGCAGCGCTATTCAACAGCCGATGAAGCCGAGGCTGATATTCGAAAGCGCGTAGAAAACAAAGAAGTAGTTATTGGATTTGGTCACCCTGTATACACAGTTTCTGATCCTCGTAATGAAATCGTGAAGATCATTACAAAAGAGCTTGCAGTGGCTGCAGGTAAATCAAATGATTATGAGATTGCAGAGCGAATTGAATCTGTAATGTGGGACGTTAAGAAAATGTTCCCGAACGTAGACTGGTTCTCAGCAGTTGCCTATGACTCTATGAAGATTCCAGTTAACTATTTCACTCCGATATTTGTGATGTCGAGAATCTCTGGATGGACTTCTCACGTTATCGAACAGCGAAATGATGGAAAAATTATTCGTCCAACCGCGCTCTATGTGGGGCCCGAGGACAAAGCTTTCGTTTCAATCGACAAGCGGTAGATCTGCATGAATGAGTGACATGTCAGCAAAAGTGCGCAAAGCACTTGATGTCGCTATAGATGCAATCGGTGGTTCGGCCCGTGAAGGCCAAATTGAAATGGCTGAAGCTGTTGCCAATGCCCTAACAAATCGCCACCATTTAATGGTTCAAGCAGGTACCGGCACTGGAAAATCGCTAGCTTATTTAGTTCCAGGAATTGTTCATGGGCGAAAAGTATTGGTCGCAACGGCAACTCTTGCACTACAACGCCAACTTGTAGATCGCGACTTACCTGCCGTCGTTCCGGCTCTAGAAAAAGAGCTTGGTCGCGAAATTACTTTCGCCATCTACAAAGGTGTAGGAAATTATGTTTGTCTTCAAAAAATGAATAGTGAAGAGATCGATCCAGATACAGAGCTAGTAATGGATGTTTCATCACTCGAAAAAGATGCAAAACAACTAATCGCCTGGGCAAAAACTCCTGGAGTTAGCGGTGATCGCGATGATGCACCAGATGTAGATCGTAGAGTTTGGGCAGCAAATAGCGTTTCGGGCCGCGAATGTGTCGGCGCTGATGTCTGTGCCTTTGGTTCACAGTGCTTTGCGGCCAATGCAAAGGCTAAAGCTCAACTGGCCGACATTGTTGTTACAAACCACACGCTTCTTGCAATTGAAATCGTTGACTCACATCCTATTTTGCCGGAGCGTGACTGTGTAATTTTGGATGAGGCACATGAGTTCATGGATCGAGCAACCCAAGCGGTAACCGATGAGCTGACTTCAAATAGAGTTCTGCGCGCGGCAGCGATGGCGAGAAAATTTATGCCAGGCAAGTTAGCTGATTCATTTCATAAAGCTGCAAATGATTTTCATGAGGCGATGGTTGATTACGGTGAATCAATTAAGCTCGAAGCCACCCCTGCATCTAGGCTAGAAGAGATACCGCAATCATTAGAGGCTCCAATCCGCAAGGTTCTAGAGAGTGCCAAAGCAATTACTGCATTTCTTTCAGCAGATGATGAAATCATTGATACAGATGCTTTAGCAGAGCGAGCCCGAGTTAAAGGCGCCGTCAATGAAATTGGCACAACGGCTGCGACAGTTCTTAAAATGGGTGATGGCTTGGTGCTTTGGTATGAGCCAACCTATTCCACGCTTTATTTAGCACCGTTATCGGTATCAGAGGTCTTGCGTGAGAACTTATTAACAAAAACTCCCGTTATCGCTACATCTGCCACCTTAACGGTGGGTAAAGGCTTTGATTCGATGGCCAAAAGTATTGGCTTTCTTATTGGTGGAGAGTTGAACACAGATCTAAGTGATGACGAAATAGATCCTGGAAATCTTCAAATGTTAGATGTTGGATCACCTTTTGATTTTGCTAACCAAGGCGTTCTATATATGCCTAAGCACTTACCAGAGCCCGGCAGAGATGGTCCTAGCCAAGAAGTTTTAACAGAGCTTGGCGAGTTAATTGATGCAGCAGGTGGTCGAACTCTTGCCCTGTTTTCTTCATGGAGAGGTGTTGAAGCAGCAGATGCTCACCTTCGAAAAGTGTTAGCTGAGCTTCCAATAAAGATTATTACGCAAAAACGTGGAGATGCGGTTGGACCGCTTGTTGCGCGTTTTGCAAAAGATGAGACATCTATTTTGCTCGGAACAATGTCGTTATGGCAGGGTGTTGATGTTCCCGGAAGTAGTTGTATTTTGGTTGCAATCGATCGAATTCCTTTTCCTCGTCCAGATGAACCAGTTATGAGTGCCAGAGCTGCTCAAGCAGATGCGGCCGGAGGTAGTGGTTTTATGCAGGTCTCTCTTCCACGGGCTGCTTTGTTATTAGCCCAAGGGACCGGTCGGTTGATTCGAAGTGAAAAAGATAGGGGAGTTGTAGCGATTTTGGATTCACGAATTGTTACAAAGCGTTACGGAAGTACGCTGCTCAACTCCATGCCACCACTCTGGAGAACCTCAGACTCTGAAGTTGTAAGAGATTCGTTGCGCAGACTTGCACAGAGCGTGAAAGACTAACCATATGCCACGCATCGCAACACAGAGTTTGGCCCAGCATCGAGACTGGCGCCGAGGCCAACTCATTGAAGCTGCAGCAAGCATTGCAATGCAATCAGGTGGCAAAGCTGTAACCGTTGCCGCAGTTGCCCAACGTGCAGGACTTTCTAGAACTTCTGTGTATGAATATTTCGCAAGCAGTGCAGATCTAGTTGCCGATTTAGTTATCGATGAACTCAATGGGTTCTCTGACTATTTAACGAAGGAAATTACAGAGGCTAACTCTGCAAGCAACAGCATTGAACTTTGGATTAAGGGAGCACTTACCTACATTGCAGATGGTCGCCATTTGCTCGCAAAGGCGCTTAATGCAACAACGCTCCCACAAGAGCGTGCGGACCAAATAAGAGTTGCCCACAGGGCCTTATTAGCACCGCTTATGGACTCTCTTGAAAAACTTCATGTTCAAGATATCCAACAAGCATTAGCTTTTATTCAGGCTGTTACAGATGCTTCAACTAAGCGAATTGAAGCCGGCCATG
>CAMCYA010000041.1 GCA_945883675.1 Bifidobacterium breve | reverse complement strand
CGGGTCTACTGGAACTGAAGTTGTAGGCATGAATCTAAAAGTTTGGCTGTGATTATTAGTCTGTGTCAGCATTTGTAAAACTTGTACGGCAAAGGTTTCAGCTTTTGAAACTCGTTTGAGAAGTACTCTCCCGGTTCGTTTTTTAGTTCTGTTAATTACCGTCTTTGGTAATTGACCCCAATCATCTCATGCCAATTTTAAAATGCAACCCCTAGACTTAAACCATGCGTAAAGGCGGTGTTTTGCTTGCTTTCCCCCTGCTTTTTTCACTTTTAATTGGAGTTTCACAGGATTCACAAAAGCCATACCTAGTAGAGGGTGCGGGTTTTCCCAACTTAATAAATCCTTTACCAGTTCCATTGAGTTGCATGAACAAAATTACCCTTGAAGTTCGTGTTACAAATACTGAAAAAGAATGTGTTGCTACAGAACTCTCTCTTGGTGAATCAGAGATAAAACCGGGGCTCAGTTACCCAATTGAGCTTGACCCCCAATTGCTAATTCGCTTCATTGCTGCCAAAGCAGCTGCAGCAAAAGATGGACAAAAAATCTATATTGCATCTGGCTTTAGGACTTTAGAAAGACAAAAGTATTTGTTTGCAAATGCAGTGAAAAAATATGGATCAGAATCAGAAGCAGCCAAATGGGTCGCTCCACCTTATGTCTCTCATCATCCATGGGGTCTAGCAATTGATGTGAACTATCCAAATGAACCAGTAGGTGCTGGTTGGCTCGAGATTAACGGAGCTAAATTTGGTTTATGTCGGGTCTATGAGAATGAATGGTGGCATTTTGAACCTTCGATCGCACCGGGTGGCATTTGCCCTGCGCTCCTCCTGAATGCAACCTTCACACCCCAGCTTCAACCTGCACCAGTACAACCACCGGAGAGTTAATCGGGTCATCACTCTGCGCATGTGTCTTGGGCAGTGCGCAAACAAGCACAAGTAAACCCACCTGACCGAAAATGAGCCAAGGGGCGACATTCTGAGTATCGTTGCCCCACGTGCGATTCATAAATGAAGTAACTCACGACCTCACCTATGACGATGTTTTCATGGTGCCAAGCAAATCAGAGCTTTCATCTCGGATGGATGTCGATCTTTCTTCCATAGATGGAACCGGCACAACAATTCCTTTAGTAGTAGCAAACATGACTGCAATAGCTGGTCGGCGTATGGCTGAGACAATGGCACGTCGGGGTGGATTAACTGTTATTCCACAAGATATTCCACATGCAGTAGTGGATTCGGTGATTAAGTGGGTTAAAGAGCGTCATTCTTTTTTTGATACACCAATTACGTTATCACCGGAATCAACGGTTGCAGATGCGGTTAGTTTGCTGCACAAGCGAGCACACGGAGCAGTTGTAATAGTTGAAAATGGAAAACCTGTTGGAGTAATTACAGAAGATGATTGCAAAAGCGTTGATCGCTTTACTCAATTACACCAAGTTATGAGTAAAGAGCTGACAACTATGTCTGATGCATTAAATGCCCGAGAAGCCTTTGATTTTTTAACTCATCATCGACTTAAATTAGCACCTGCAGTTTCAGCCAATGGTGATCTAGTTGGAATTATGACTCGCTTGGGAGCACTTCGCGGCACGTTGTATTCGCCGGCGTTAGATGCAAATGGCAAACTTCGAATCGCAGCAGCGGTAGGTATTAACGGAGATGTTGCTGCAAAAGCTGCAGCTCTTATTGAATCTGGCGCAGATGTTTTAGTTGTAGATACAGCACATGGTCATCAGAAGAAAATGCTTGAGGCGTTATCTGCTATTCGTTCAATAAATCCTAAAGTTCCAATCGTTGCAGGAAATGTTGTAACAGCTAAAGGTGCGCATGATCTTGTCAAAGCAGGGGCCAACATAATTAAAGTTGGAGTCGGACCTGGCGCAATGTGTACAACACGTATGCAAACTGGTGTCGGTCGCCCACAGTTTTCTGCCGTTCTTGAATGTGCAACTGAAACGAAGAAGTTAGGTGCACATGTTTGGGCCGATGGAGGTGTGCGCCATCCCCGTGATGTTGCACTAGCTCTAGCCGCAGGTGCATCTCAGGTAATGATTGGGTCTTGGTTTGCAGGCACATATGAATCTCCAGGTGATTTACAAAGTGATGCACAGGGCCGTTTATATAAAGAGTCATTTGGAATGGCTTCTGCTCGCGCAGTCGCAGCTCGGACATCGACTGAAGATGCATTTGATCGCGCTCGCAAAGCACTTTTCGAGGAGGGCATTTCGACATCTCGAATGTTTTTAAATCCAACACGTCCAGGAGTTGAAGATTTACTCGATGAGATAATTGCTGGAGTTCGCTCTTCATTTACATATGCTGGTGCAAAAAATATTGAAGAGTTCGCCGATTTAGCGACAGTTGGAATTCAATCCACCGCAGGTTTTGCTGAAGGGCGCCCTCTGCACTCTTCATGGGGTCAGTAACAACGTCAGTAGAAGCATCACTAATCACAGTAGAATAGATACATCATGAAGCTTCCAATTGTTTACTACATCAAGCGGACTCCAGCAGGTCGTCTTGCTTGGCGAATTGTTATTGGGCTTATTGGTGGCGCGATAACTGTTGCCGGAGCTGTGGCCTTAATTGGCCCGGGCCCAGGAATTTTGGTTCTTTTAGCGGGTCTTGGAATATTAGCCACAGAGTTTGCATGGGCTGGACGCGTAATGCACTATACAAAAGATGTTGCTAATCGAGCCGCCGCTCGTACAGGAATGAAACCTTGGGTTAAATACTTTCTTCTTTCCGGCGGAGCAGTAATTTCCATAATTGCAATCTTTATAATTCACGCAAGCTAAGGGGATTTTCTTTCGCCATGGCGCGCAATATTGTTAATTTAGAAGAGGTATCAAAGGCTTTTGATATTAAAGAGCTTTTAATCTCTGTCTCCCTTGGAGTCTCCGAGGGAGATCGGATTGGAATAGTTGGTCGTAATGGCTCCGGCAAGAGCACGCTCATGAAAATAATGGCAGATATAGAACCCCCTGATTCTGGGCGGGTAACTAAATCAAATGCCGCACAAATTGGATTACTTTCGCAAGTAGATCTAGCAAACCCAGAAAGTACTGTCGGAGAAGTAGTACTTGGTGATTCACAAAAACATGAATGGGCCAGCGATCCAAACATCCGTGAAGTTTTTACAGGCTTGTTCGGAAGTTTCGATGATCACATATTTGACCGCAAATTTGGTCAACTTTCAGGAGGTGAGCGTCGCCGTGTAGGTCTAGCTAAATTATTGATCAACGAATTGGATTTAATTCTTCTTGATGAGCCAACAAACCACCTCGATGTAGAAGGCGTTGCATGGTTAGCGCAGTACTTAAATAAAAGAAAAGCTCTTGCAGTTGTTGTTGTGACTCACGATCGCTGGTTTCTAGATGCGGTCACAGAACGAACTTGGGAAGTAGTTGAAGGTAAAGTTGAAGAATACGACGGTGGGTATAGCGCTTTCGTTTTAGCAAAAGCAGAACGCTTAAGACAGGCATCAGCTATGGATGCAAGACGGAATAATTTGATTAGAAAAGAACTGGCTTGGTTACGCAGAGGTGCGCCAGCTCGGACGACAAAACCTAAGTTTCGAGTAGATGCAGCAAATGTTTTGATCGCTGATGAACCAAATCCAAGAGATCAAGGTGAGTTACTTAAATTTGCATTAAACCGATTAGGAAACACAGTGTATGAGGCCCATCATCTACAAGTAAAACTAGGTGATAAAGAATTGATTGATGATCTTTATTGGAATATTGGTCCAGGTGATCGCATAGGTATTGTCGGAATAAATGGTGCTGGCAAGACAACCTTAATGCGTACGCTAACAGGTGAGATTGTTCCAACAGCGGGAAAATTAGTTACCGGCGTCACCGTCAAGGCCGCATTCTTAACTCAACATCTAGCCGAATTAGATCCGACATGGCGAGTATTAGAGGCAGTTGAAAAGATTGCTAACCGTGTTGAATTAGGTGGCGGGCGAGAACTATCTGCTTCTCAACTATGTGAACGGTTGGGCTTTGATCGCGAATCTCAATGGACACCTGTTGGGGATTTATCGGGTGGTGAGAAAAGGCGCTTGCAGTTAACTCGCTTATTAATGGACAGTCCAAATGTTTTACTACTAGATGAACCGACAAATGATTTCGATATCGAAACCTTGACCGAACTTGAAGATCTTTTAGATAGCTATGGGGGAACTCTTATAGTTATCTCACACGATAGATATTTCTTAGAACGAGTTTGTGATCGATTCGTGGGTTTACTTGGAGACAAAAAAGTACGTGATCTACCTCGAGGTGTAGATGAATACTTAGAACAAAGAGCCAAAGAACTAGATTCTCTTCCTGAATTACAGAAAGAAAAGAAAACTTCAAACGCTGCAGAGCAGCGACAATTTAAAAAGGATCTCATCCGTTTAGATAGACAGTTAGAAAAATGTGCTTCTCAGATAAAAGACTTAGAAGCAACACAGGAAGCGGCAGCATTTAATCCAGAAGAGTTAATCAATATTGACTCCCAATTGAGCAGCTTGAAGGCGGAAAAATCAAAACTTGAGGAGGAGTGGCTTCACACCACGCTTTCCTTGGAAAACTGAGTTAAAATTTATACATGAACAAAATCACTCATGGGATTGAATCCACACTTTTCCGATCTCGTTATTTGCTAGCTCCTCTCTATTTAGGTTTAGTTGGTGCATTAGTACTTTTGGCTTATCGATTCATTATTGAGTTCTATCACTTAGCCTTACATATTGGTGAGGTGAATGCACAAGAGTTCACTCTTGATCTTCTTGCACTGCTTGATTTAACACTGCTCGCAAATTTGATTTTGATGGTAATTTTTGCCGGATATGAGAACTTTGTATCTCGTATAGATGTTGCAACCGATTCGGAAGATCGTCCTTACTGGATGGGAACTATTGATTTCAGTGGGTTGAAGATCAAATTAATTGGCTCATTAGTGGCTATCTCGGTTATTGAGCTTCTTAAAGATTTTATTGAACTCTCTGGTGAAGCCGAAGTTGGCGAAGGAACAGTCTGGAGAGTAATTATTCACTTAACATTTGTTATCTCTGGAGTTCTTTTTGCTCTTATGGATTGGATTGCTGATAAACGAAAGTTCGATGGCAATCGTAAATAATGCGGCTAGATATTCTGGCCGCAATAGCGGGTGCAATGATTTCCATTCAGGCAAGAATAAATGGAGAGTTGTCGCATAGATTAGATAATGGGTTACAGGCTGCGCTGATCTCATTTGGTTCAGGCTTAATGATCATCTCACTGGTCACTGTTTTTAATCCTAAACTTAAGACAGGATTAAGAAACCTTCGTGAGGCAGTACAACAAAAAAAGATCGCACGTTGGAAGCTTTTTGCTGGCGCTTTGGGTGGATCTTTTGTTGCAATACAAACTCAAACTGTGCCACTTGTGGGCGTTGCAATATTTACTGTCGCCTCAGTTTCTGGTCAAACTATTATGTCTCTATTTGTCGATCGCCTTGGATATACAGGTGGTGGTAAACGACTAATCACAAAGAGACGAGTACTAGCGGTAATCATCACAATAATTGCTGTAGCAGTCTCTGTTCTAGACCGTCTCGATGCAAAAAATCTTTCATTTTTTACAGTTATTATCGGATGTACTGCAGGTTTGCTTGTTGGATTTCAAAGAGCGCTCAATGGTCAGATTAATGAACACTCTAAAGAGGGATTTACGACATCACTTTTAAATTTTACTTCAGGAACGTTTTTATTGGCCATCGTTTTTCTTGTCGGATTAGCTACCCATAAAGTTGATTGGACGCCACTCCCACTTGGTCCTTTGTGGATGTATCTGGGTGGCGTCATGGGTGTCATCTATATTTCATTTGCTGCGAGCATAGTTCAACAGCTCGGTGTATTAACATTCACACTTTTTAGCGTCGGCGGTCAACTAGTTAGCTCATTAGTAATAGATATTGTGGCTCCCACAAAAGGTGTAAGTATTAGTCATTATTTAATTATTGGAATAATAATGACATATGCAGGTGTGATTGCCGGTGGAGTTAGTGGTTCACAGACTAAGCGCGCACAGAGTTTTTAACTGCCTCAGCAACAGCCTTTACAACACCAGAATCAAATACACTCGGCACAATAAATGAAGTATTGAGTTGTTCCGGGGATACGCAGTCGGCAATTGCTTCAGCAGCAGCGACCAGCATCTCATCCGTGATCTTGTGTGCATTTGCATCTAGTAATCCACGAAAAATACCTGGAAAGGCTAGAACGTTATTGATTTGGTTTGGTTGATCGCTGCGTCCAGTTGCAACAACTGATGCGTACTTACGAGCAATTGCCGGATCTATCTCAGGATCAGGATTAGCCATTGCAAAGACAATTGATCCTGCAGCCATTGCAGCGACATCGGACTCTGTTAATACATTTGGCGCGCTGACACCGATAAACACGTCAGCGCCAATCATGGCTTCAGAGATTGTCCCTGTGAAGTTATTTGGATTGCTGTGATCAATAAACCACTGTTGCATCACATCATCAGATTTCATACCACGATGGATTACTCCCTTGAGATTGAAGCCAATTATGTTACTTGCACCATTTAGAGTGAGTAAGCGAGCGACTGCATTTCCGGCGGCACCAACACCACTTAATACAATCTTTACCGATTTCAGGTCTTTTTTCACAAGCTTGAGAGAGTTTCTAAGTGCCGCAAGAACAACAATTGCCGTGCCATGTTGATCATCGTGAAATACAGGGATATCTAGGAGCTCTCTTAGTCGGCGCTCTACTTCAAAACATCTTGGCGCAGAGATATCTTCTAGGTTAATTCCTCCGTAGACAGGTGCGATTAATTGAACTGTGCGAACAATTTCATCAACATCCTGAGTATCAAGACAGACTGGCCAAGCATCTACGTCTGCAAAGCGCTTAAATAGGGCGGCTTTACCCTCCATAACGGGCAATGCAGCTGCTGGCCCAATGTTTCCAAGGCCTAAAACTGCTGAGCCATCCGTTACAACTGCAACAGTGTTTCGTTTAATTGTTAATCGCCTTGCATCAGATGGATCCGCAACGATTGCCTGGCAGATTCTTGCAACACCCGGTGTGTATGCACGAGATAAATCATCACGGGTTTTTAAAGGAACTTTAGATGCAATTTCAATTTTTCCTCCAAGGTGCAAAAGGAAAGTACGATCACTGACTTTTCTTACAGTCAATGTTGAATTCTTAGAGATTGCTGCGGTAATTTGATCAGCATGATTCGCATCGACAGTGTCACAAGTAATATCGATAACAACTCGTTCTAGGTTTGATTCAACTACATCAAGGGCTGTAATAGTTGCACCAGCTCCGGTAATTACAGTCGTTGCAAGTGCAACTGGGTTGGAGTCAGGACCTCCTTCAACACGAATCGTAATTCCATATCCGGGAGATGTTGTTGCCATTTATACCACTCCGTAAAGTCGATCGCCGGCATCCCCGAGACCTGGGACTATGTATCCAAATTCATTTAACTTTTCATCTAACGCTCCAGTAACAATTGTTATTGGAACTTTAGAGTTTGTAAACTCTTTCTCAACCGCTGCGATTCCTTCGGGAGCAGACAAGATGCACACGGCAGTAATGTCAGTTGCACCAAGATCAATCAAATAATGAAGAGCCATAATCAATGTTCCACCTGTTGCAAGCATTGGATCCAAAACAAATACCTGGCGCCCAGATAGGTCTTCGGGCAATCTATTTGCATAGGTACTAGCTTCCAAAGTTTTTTCATCCCGAACCATGCCGAGAAAACCAACTTCAGCCGTCGGTAACAACTTACTCATACCTTCCAACATTCCAAGACCTGCTCGAAGAATTGGCACAACAACTGGTCGGGGCTCAGCCAAACGTTGGCCTTTAGTTTTGGTTACAGGAGTTGTTACTTCAACTTCATTTGTTCTAACTTCACGCGTGGCCTCGTAGGCTAAAAGAGTTACAAGTTCTTCGACCAAGCGTCTAAAAGTTGGTGAGTCAGTTCGCACATCACGTAATACCGTCAACTTGTGGCTTATTAACGGGTGGTTAGCGACATGTACTTTCATACCCCATACCTTACAGGGGTTTCTTTCCTTGCAAATGAGTGAAAGTATTGCCACATGTCCGCCTTCGAAAATGACCTACCTGAAGGGCTCGTCGAGGAGATGGACGAGATCGAAGAGATTGAATCATTCGATGAAATA
>CAMCYA010000040.1 GCA_945883675.1 Bifidobacterium breve | reverse complement strand
ACCCGTTGACTCGAGCGAGCAGCTCTCAAACGCCAACTGCGTGGTCTTGCTTCAGGCGGGGTTTACATAGCCAACTACATTTCTGTAATTGCTGGTGGTCTCTTACACCACCGTTTCACCCTTACCAACATTGCTGTTGGCGGTTTACTTTCTGTTGCACTGTTCCCGCGGATTGCTCCGGGTGGGAGTTACCCACCGCCTTGCTCTGCGAAGTCCGGACTTTCCTCGGTGTCTTGCGACAACGCGGTGATCCGGGCGACTCTTCGTTACCTAATGGTACGCGAGATTAATAGCGGTATGTAATGAGTTCCTTTAAGGTGGTACCCATGATTAAGACTGTTGATGCCGATTTCCTAGCTCTACCACTCGAGAAGGTCGCAGATGCCGCGCTCAGCGCAGCGACAAGCGCTGGGGCTTCACATGCAGATGTTCGAATTGAACGGACCCGCACAGGGTTACTTTCTCTTCGTGATGCAAAGCCTGAAACCCAATCTGATGAAACCAACTTTGGTATCGGTGTGCGAGTTATCGTTAATGGTACGTGGGGCTTTGCTTCATCACCCGATGTAAGCATTGAGTCAGCACAGAAACTTGCAGCAACAGCAGTTGCGATGGCAAAGACTTCCAAACCGCTTTCAACCGATGAGATTTCTCTTGTTCCAGAGCCAGTCTATGCAAAGAAGAACTGGGTCTCTGCTTATGAGATTGATCCATTCTCTGTATCTAATGCAGACAAGAAGGATCGTCTTGCATCACTAAGTTCAAAGTTACTTGCTTCAAAAGGTGTCAATCACACTAGTGCTCATACCATGTATGTCAAAGAGCAAAAACATTATGCCGACTCTGCCGGAACAAGTACAACGCAACAACGTGTGCGGGTTCAGACTCAGATTGAAGCAATCTCTACCGGTGATCATGGCTTTGAATCAATGCGAACACTTGCACAACCAGCAGGATTTGGCTGGGAGTGGATGGATAACTCAATCTGGAATTGGGATGCCGAGATTGATCAACTACCAACACTGCTTGCAGAAAAGGTTGCTGCACCATCTGTAGAGCCAGGTCGTTACGATCTTTTGATTCACCCATCTAATCTTTGGTTAACGATTCACGAATCAATTGGTCACGCCACTGAGTTAGATCGTGCAATTGGATACGAAGCCAACTACGCGGGAACTTCCTTTGCCACACCAGACAAACTTGGAACTCTTAAGTATGGATCTTCCTTAATGAATGTCACCGGTGATCGCAATACCGAACACGGATTAAGCACCGTTGGTTGGGATGATGAAGGTGTTGCAGCACAACGGTGGGATATCGTTAAAGATGGCGTATTGGTTGGATACCAACTAGATCGCAGAATCGCTGCAGCAGTTGATAAAGAACGCAGTAATGGTTGTGCCTACTCTGACTCTCCGGCACATGTACCAATTCAACGCATGCCAAATGTTTCTCTACAGGCAAATCCAACTGGTCCAACTCTTGAAAAGTTAATCGAATCGGTAGAAGACGGCATCTACATTCTTGGAGACAAGTCTTGGTCGATTGATATGCAGCGTTATAACTTTCAATTTACTGGTCAACAGTTCCATCGCATTAAGAATGGAAAGATTGTTGGCCAGTTAAAAGATGTTGCATACCAAGCAACAACCACAGATTTCTGGGGATCGATGAAGACTGTTGGTGGGCCATCTACATATGTTCTGGGTGGCGCATTCAACTGCGGTAAGGCACAACCAGGGCAGGTGGCGGCAGTCAGCCACGGCTGCCCAGCTGCGGTATTCGACAAAGTTAATGTTCTCAACACAGTTGCGGAGGCGAGCAAATGATTTCAGCACAAGATCTCATTGAAAAGATCCTTGCCCGTTCTACAACAGATGACTGCATTGTGATTGTCCAAGACAGCACACAAGCCAACCTTCGTTGGGCAAGTAGCACACTGACTACAAATGGTGTGATTGCACAACGCAATGTCACTGTTATTGCATTTGTTGCAGTAGGTGGATCAATGGCATCTGGTGCCGTAACGCGTACCAATGTTGATGAAAGTGATATCGATGCAATCCTTTCTGAAGTAACCGCTACGGCAAAAGCAGCAGGTGCTGCAGAGGATTTCGCTCCGCTTGCTCGCGATGTAGCTTATGGAAATTGGAGCGCTCCGCATACTCCAACAGGTCCAGACGTCTACTCAAAATTTGCACCGGAACTTGGCGAAATGATGCGCCGTTCAAAGGCTGATGCAATTGAACTCTTTGGTTACGCCGAACATACACACCAATCAATTTGGGTTGGATCAAAGGGTGGTATGCGTTTGCGTCATGATTCACCAGTTGGCCGTGTCGAGATGACAGGTAAATCTCACCAGAGATCACGTTCTACCTGGAATGGCGTTGAAACCCATGATTTCAAGGATGTTTCAGTCGCAAAGATCGATGCAAACATTCGTCAACGTTTAGAGTGGCAAGCAAAGAAGATAGAGCTTCCTGCTGGTCGTTACGACACTATTTTCCCTTCAGGATCTATTGCCGACATCTATGTTTACATGATGTGGGTTGCTGGTGGTCGAGATGCATTTGAAGGTCAGAGTGTGTTTTCAAAAAAGGGTGGCGGAACACGAATTGGTGAGAAGCTATCTAATGTAGGTCTGCACCTGTTCAGCACACCTACTCACCCAGTACTTACCGGCTCACCATTTGTATCCGCATCATCTAGTAGCTCATTTACTTCAGTCTTTGATAATGGCCAGAAGCAGTCTCAAGTTGATTGGATTAAAGATGGTGTTCTGCAATCACTAGTTCAGACTCGGGCAAGTGCACAACTGACATCACTTCCATATACACCAATTGGCGATAACTTAATCATGAACGTTGATGGTGGAGCTGGAAATTTAGAGGATCTCATTAAGAAGGTTGATAACGGATTGCTTCTTACAACGTTGTGGTACATCCGTGAGGTTGATCCAAACTCATTGCTTCTTACCGGTCTGACACGTGATGGTGTTTATTACGTGAAGAATGGCGAAGTACAAGGTGCCACAAATAACTTCCGTTGGAATGACTCACCGGTGAGTGCACTATCGCGTATCGCACATGCTGGTGCTACCGAATGGACTCAGCCACGCGAATGGGCTGAAGATATAACAAGTGTGTCGGTGCCACCGATGGTCATTAAAGGTTTCAACATGTCGACTGTGAGCCCGGGTAACTAATCCCAAACTCACAGTTCAACGGTGTGAGATTACTTTTCTTCTGGTTTGCCGGCTAACAGTGAGTAAATCAACTTAGCCACTCACAACAAAGCTGATTTATAGAGAGGCTAAAGCCTCTTCTAGTACGTCAAGTGCGTCTTTAAGAAGTTCATCTGTAATCACAAGTGGAGGTAAAAAGCGCACAACGTTTCCATAGGTTCCAGCAGTTAATACAAGAACACCTTTGCTTTGGCAATACTTAACTATTGCATTCATTGCTTCCGGATTTGGATCCTTAGTGCCGGGCTTTACTAATTCAATTGCCTGCATTGCTCCACGTCCACGCACTTCACCGATTACTGAATATTTGCTCTGCATCTGACGCAATGCATCACCAAGAATCTTTCCAACATGATTTGCGCGCTCTACAAGTTTCTCTGCTTCCATGGTCTCGAACACTCCAAGTGCTGCAGCACAGGCAATTGGATTTCCACCATAGGTACCCCCGAGGCCAGCAACATGGACTGAATCCATAATCTCTGCCCGTCCTGTAACGCCAGCAAGTGGAAGACCACCTGCAATGCCCTTTGCAGTAACAATCATGTCCGGAACAACATTCTCATGTTCAACGGCAAACATATTTCCAGTTCTTGCAAATCCAGTCTGAACCTCATCGGCAATAAAAACAATTCCCTTTTCAGTTGAATACTTTGATAAAGCTGGCAAAAATCCGATCGGTGGTACCACGAAACCACCTTCACCTTGGATTGGTTCGATAAGAATTGCAGCGACATTGTGAGCGCCAATCTCTTTTTCAATTTTGCTTGTAACCATCTCAATTGCATCTTCTGTAATCGTTGCTTGGTTACCCGTCCAATGAAAGGCATATGGCATGGGCACACGATAAATCTCTGGAGCAAAAGGACCGAAACCTTCTTTGTATGGCATGTTTTTTGCAGTCAATGCCATGGTCAAGTTAGTGCGACCGTGATAGCTATGTTCAAAAACAACGATTGCTTGGCGCTTTGTGTAGTGACGTGCAATCTTGACTGCATTTTCAACAGCTTCAGCACCGGAATTAAGAAGAACTGATTTCTTTTTAAATGTTCCAGGAGTTAGCGCATTGAGTTTTTCGCAAACCTCTATGTAGCCCATATAAGGAGCGACAGTGAAACAAGTATGTGTAAAAGCTTGTACTTGATCAATCACTCGATCAACAACTCGGGGCGCTGAATTTCCTACATTTACAACACCGATACCTGAACCAAGATCAATAATTTGATTACCATCAATATCAAGAAGAATTGCATCACTTGCGCGTTCAATCACGACAGGTATGGCCATACCTAAACCAGCAGATGTTGATTCAGAGCGACGCTTTAACGCCTCCAATGATTTTGGTCCTGGAATAGCAGTTACCAACCGACGCTCTTGAGTCAATGCAGTAAGTGTTGTCATGGATTAAGTCTAAGGCCTTTTATCCCTTTTTCAGGCCGAACATTTCCCAGTTTAAGGGCGAGAAGTTAGGCTTACTTCATGAACTCGAAGTTAAGAGATAGTGCACCATTATTAGATGCTTATCTTTCCTACTTTGAGAGCAATCGCACAGCCTTTACCATTCCTGGGCATAAACAGAAAGCATCACGACTAGATGCTGGCCTGGGTGCAGTAGTTGATAGCGATACACCTCTATACGGTGGACTAGATGCGATAAAGCTGACACAAGGAGTTCTCAAGAAAGCTGAAGCACTGGCTGCAAAGTTCTGGGGCGCTGACTACGCACGTTTTTCTACTGGCGGTTCTACACATGCCAACCAAGCGATTATTTTGGCGTTAGGTAAACCGGGCGAAAAGATTGCAGTAAGTAGAACTGCCCATCGTTCTGTCCTAAGCGCGCTAGTTTTAACTGGATTAGAGCCAATTTGGTTAACACCAGAGATTGATGCAAAAACTGGAGTACCAATTGGAATACCGTTGAGTGAACTGGAAAAAATTCTTGATCAAAAACCAATCGCACTTTTGCTAACAGAGCCGAGTTATCTAGGAACTCTTTCAGAGTTAGAGGCTTTGATTTCAAAGGCTAATTCCAGGGATATACCTGTAATTGTTGATGCAGCGTGGGGCGCGCATTTTGGATTTAATTCAAACCTGCCTCAACATGCATTAGCCATGGGGGCCGACGCACTGATTACCAGCGTTCATAAAACTTTACCTGGTTATAGCGCTTCTGCATTGCTATTGGCACAAGGAAAACTTTTAAATCTTGACCGAATTGAACAAAGCTTTGAAACAACTCACACCACATCCCCGGCGGGTGCACCGCTTGCTTCAATTGATGGGTGCCGGGCACTTTTACAATCTCGTGGAGAAGAGCTAACCGGAAATTTAGTTCACCTAGTCGATTCATTTAAAGACAAGGTTGAGAAAGCATGTGGGCTACCTGTATTTCTCAACGCATCTGATTTTCCAAAGGGCCGTTTTGATCCAGCAAAAATAGTGCTGAGAGCTAATCTTCTCGGTCTTTCAGGAGTTGAAGTTGAGAGTGAGTTAGAAAAGCAAAACATCAGAGTTGAAATGGCAGATCAAGACACCATTGTCTTTCTTGCCACATTGGCAGATAGTTCTGGGGATTTTGATGAAGTTGCATCAAAACTAATTCCAATTATAGAAAATTTGCGCTCTAATCCCCGTCAGACTCAAACAGCGCTCAGTTGGTCGATTGTTCCAAAGGTTGGAATGTCGATTAGAGATGCATACTTTGCTGAAACTGAATTTGTTAAAGCCGCAGATGCAGTCGGACGAGTCAGCGCGGATTTAATTGCTCCCTACCCACCGGGTGTGGCCGTAGTTGCACCGGGTGAAGAGCTCACAAAGCAGATTGTGGATGGTTTAGCTGCAAGCAAAAAAGCAGGTGTTCGAATTGCATATGCTAGTGATCCAACACTTCAGACTTATCGGGTAACTAAACGGGTTTAAATCTTCTACCTATTAACGAAGGTGGCTCTGCTCATTTAAGGTTCTAAGCGCGCGTAAACCATCACTTGGCCAGATCGAAACCGTTGTGATTGAGCATGGTGAAACATCAATGTGAAAAATCGATTCAGCCGGTGCACCGATTATATTTTTTACGGCAGATTTAATCGTTCCATTATGCGTTATGACTGCAACTCTTTGACCCGGAAATTCGCTAGAGATTTTATCTAAGGCAAAATCAATTCTCTGGGCAACGCTGTCATATGACTCACCCTCTGGTGGTGCAAATGCGGTTGAGGAGACCCACGCCTGATAGTCAGCGGGATACTTTTCTTTTACTTCTTCAATTGACATGCCATCCCAGATACCAAAAGAACACTCGATCCAGGCTTCTTCAAAGTTAATCGGTACTCCTGTTATTCGAGAAAGGGCTTCGGCAGTTTGTGTTGTTCTACGTAGTGGAGAAGAAATAATGACTTCTGGATTTAAATCGGCAACTGCCCGTGCAGTTTTTTCTGCTTGCTCTAAGCCGATGTGGGTCAATTCTGGATTCAGCGGGCCATCGCCCGAAAACTTCTTGAATGGAGTTAGAACTGTTTCACCGTGGCGAATAAGAAAGATTGTTGTTGCTTTCTCCGTTGTTAGTAAACGCTCTGATAAAAAATTCTGCTGATGGTAAACAACTTCTCCCCCACCTGATTGCTGGTCTAATGCTTTATTTGCTAGACGATCTGCATGAGAGTTTTCATCACGCGGAATCCATGTATAACTAACCTGTGAAGGGTTATGAGCCGCTCTGGCATCTTGCGCCATTATTCGCATATCGGCATGTTTAATCTGCCAGCGCCCAGACATTTGTTCTACGACTAACTTGCTATCCATCTTTACATCAATAGTTGCAGTTGGGTCTATCTCGTGAATTGCTGTTAGGCCCGCAATCAACCCAGAGTATTCGGCAACATTGTTGGTGGCAATTCCAATAAAGTCATAGAGCTCTGCAACTATTTTTCCATTTTCGGTGATGACTGATCCATATCCTGCAGGTCCTGGATTACCCCGTGAGCCACCGTCTGCAGTTAACGTGAAATGTCTGGCCATATTTTAAACTCCACGCACCAAAATGCACCGACACTCTTCGCATCGGACAACTTCATCTTCGGCTAAATCCGCTAATCGCTTTATCTCAACAGCGTTAATTGAAAGGTTACATCCAGAGCAAGCACCAGCAACTAATGCTGCGGCACCTGGCCCACCAGAATCTGCCCGCAGCTTCTCATAGAGATCTACTAATCCTTTTTCTATAGCGCTCACTGTTTTTGAGCGATCACTTGCAATACTTTCAAGCTCTGTATTGATCGCTGCCATTGCATTTTCTTTACGAATCTCTAAATCTGCAATCACTGCAGCGAGCTCATCGCCTTCTTGTGAGAGTTTTGCAATGCTAGTTTGGATTGAATCCACCCTCATCATGATCTCTAGTTCAACTTCTTCTAACTCTGCTCTGCGCGTATTAAGTGTGCCAACTTCGTGTTGTAGTTGTTCTAACTCTTTTGGTGATGCAGAGCCACCACTGAGGCGAGTCTCATCACGGGTAATTCTAGAAACAACTTGCTCAACATCTGCTTCGGCGCGAAGAAGTTCGCGTTTTACATCACTTAACTCTGTTTCAGCAGCGATTCGAAGATCGCGTGCGTTATTAAATTTGGTGGTTGTATTTGTTATTTCTAATAGCTCAGGAAGTGTTGATGCCTTATGACGCAATAAATTGCTCTGCTGATCAAATCTTGCAACATCTAAAATTGAGCGCTGGTCGCTGGGAGTAGCCTTCATCTTCATTTACCCCCACCGTAATTGATTTGTATGCCTTCAGTTTAGGTCAGGGGTGGGTTAAAACCAAAAGTAAAAGTAGTTGGGTTTTCAATCCTTGTGTTGGAGATTTTTCCAGTTAAACGTGGGCGGCGAGGGTTTCGAACCCCCGACATCCTCGGTGTAAACGAGGCGCTCTACCACTGAGCTAGCCACCCGGTATTGCAGGTTCGAATCTTAACTTACGAGCCCGCAATCTACTAAATCAGGCTTACAAATTTGCGATGGCTGCCTTGTAATCAGCGTTCTCGCGCGCTGCCCAACCGTTTTTAACTTCCCATCGCAAAACGCCTTGTTTGTCGATCAAGAAACTTCCACGAAGTGCACAGCCTTTAGTTTCTTCAAATACTCCGTAATTTTTTGCAACAGCGCCATGAG
>CAMCYA010000039.1 GCA_945883675.1 Bifidobacterium breve | reverse complement strand
AAGAAGCCGATGCAAAAGCCGCCGCAATAAAGAGTAAGAAAACAACCATTACCTGCGTCAAAGGCAAACTCACCAAGAAGGTGACTGCAGTAAAACCAAAATGCCCAACAGGTTATAAGAAGAAGTGATTACCTTTGCATCTAGGTTTACTTACAAACCCACTATAATTTAGATCATGGCTCAGAGTTCGCGCAGGATCTTTCTGGTGCTTACAGGTGTATTGCTCATTGGCGTAATCGCCCAGAAAACTGAAGTCCTGAGGAAAGAGAAACTATCGCCTACGCCGAAACCGTCGCCGCCGCTAACGAATCCCAAGAGTCCTTCGCCAACCCCAACTATGTCAGAAGCAGTTCAATCTCCAACGCCGAAACCAGGCAAGGAAGAGATGTCACCAGCGCCCACAGATAGTCCAGCCGAGGCTCCGAATCCTAAAGCAACGCAAACCGAGACTTTCGAAGGAGTGGTCATTGCAAAAAGCGAGGACTTGATTCTGCGTCAGACAAAAGTTTTCACTTTAAAGGACTCATTTGGAATCTCGACTAGCTACTCGCTCACCCGTACTTCTCGCGGAATTGCTGCTTTTGACACTAGATGTACTCACGCACAAGCTCCGTGCGATTTGATTGATTCACTATTGCGTTGTCCGGCACATGGGTCGATATTCGATCCAGAAAACGGGGAAGTAGTCCGTGGACCAGCTGTCGAACCACTTAAGAGTTATCGAACACTTGAAGTTAACGGAGAGATAAGAATAGTTATTCTTTAATTTTATAACCTGTCGGACATGTTGGATTTACTCTCGTGATTCTGATGGTTCTTCCATTCTTTACACATGTAATAGTTGTTTTTACACCCTTTTTAGGGGGAGATGGGCTTGCAGACGAACTTGAAAGTGCTGGAGTAGAACTGGCTGATGCGACAGCCGCAGCTGTTGGCAATTTACTCATGTCATAAGCAACGTTTCCAATTGCGTCCTTTACTTTAGTTTGAAAATTCTCTGGAAGAGGAGTTTCAGAAAGATGCTTCATTACTGAAAGAACTTCTGGTTTGAAGTTTGGAAATATCTGCGACGCACCTTCTGTTGTAATTCCTGCTCGACGTGTAAGAATTTCAGTCAAAAGACTTCTGTAATCTGCAGTTACAACTAAATCGCCATCTTTGAGTTGTTTATCATCTAACCCTGGAAACTTTCCATGGATTTTTCCACCATTTACGCCACCACCTGCAACAAAGGTACTTGAACCCCAGCCATGTTCGGTTCCAGATGATTGATTCTGACTCACTCTTCTTCCAAACTCGGTAACAGTTACGACCGTTACTCTGGACCAGACAACGCCAAGATCTTCCCTGAAAGCCGAAATTGACCCAGCAATATCTGACAGGCTTGAAGAAAGCCAACCATCTTCAAGGGTGCCCATGTTTGCGTGCATATCCCAGTCACCTTGAAATTCAATATCGACAGCACGCACACCGATGCCTGCCTTGAGTAGTGCGGCCACATCCTTAAACCGCCTACCTGTTCCGGTATTTGGATATGTGACGACGCTTCTCTGTGCGCTTGCCATCGCAATTTGATCTAGAGCTTGAATAGTGGACCTCGCTTGAGTTGCCCAAACATTTGTCCATCGACCATGTGTTTCATCGATAAAACCAGCTAAGTCTTCTGCCTTATATCCAAAAATAGAATCTAATTTAAAATTATTGATTGACTCTACATTTACAGGAGCTGCTTTACCACCAATTAGTTGCCTGGTGGTTGATCCAATTCCGACAGACTGCACCACCGAACCGCTACCAGCCACGTCTAAGAAGCGGGCGATCCAGCCGCTGCGCTTCTCTTTTTCCCCATAGGCCGCATATGCCACATCTGAAATTTCATCAAAGTGACTACGCGAATGTGTCGGTGCTCCAAGAGTGTTGACAATTGCAAGCTCCTTAGCTTCCCATAGCGGCATCAACTTTTTTAGAGAGGGGTGCAAGCCAAACTCTCGATCTAGGGGTAGCAAACTGGCATTCGGAATGAAAATGTCGCTTCGGATTTTTCGCATCAAATTTTCATCTGTTGGAACAACGGCACTTAACGAATCAAAGCCACCACGAAGCACGAGAGTTATAACTACATCAGGAACCTCAGTTGTCGATGCCGCAAATGTATATCTAATTCCATTTGCGGAAAGAATCGTCATGCCGCCAAACAAAGTTGCTCCACGCAGGAACTGTCGACGAGTAAATCCTTCGCGCCCTTCAGGGCAACTATTTATTGCATCCTCTGTAATCATCGAAGACTCCAAACAGGTAACTGAAAAATCAAGCGAGTAATCAGGGCAGTGATCTCACGATATGAATTATTCATATCCGGATTTGGTCCAAAAACTTTTGTAACAGCATTTCGAACCGAAATACGATCAGCGCTACCCAGCTCCTTAAACAGCAGCAAGTGAGCAATCTGATCTATTTGCTTATCCAAGCTTGTTTCACGGTTAGTTAATAACGAATCCCAGGAAGGCTGGTCCCAAGTATTTCCTTGAATGAAGTGCCCATAGACATTCCAACGCAGTAATTGATAATTTGCATTTACCCAACTGGTTGCCACATCTGGATAGCCATCAGGAAATGGCCACGATAAAGGGGCGTGACCCATTCGTTTTAATTCATCAGGAACTACTGCCGGATAGGCAAACTCTTTGGTCATTCCTTTCCACTTTTGAAGTCTAGTGAAGTTGGGCCACACACTTAAGGTTCGAGCAACCGAAACATAATCCTCACCCGGTCGCTTTAACTTTCTGCCTACGGCATTTTTGAAATCAGGATGTTGATAGACAGCCTTTAAAACAGTCTTTATATCGCCACCGCTTGAAGTGTAAGAGGATGCGATATCGTTTACAAATTGTTGCGAGGGAACGTCCTCAACAAAGCGACGCCCTAATTTTAAAGCAATTGCCTGTGCAGTCTCAGGGCGATTAGCTAAATAGCTCAGAAGTGATTTGATTGCTGGGAGAACTTGGTCAATTGTTGACACAGTTTTCTGCCAACCCATTATCTTGAAAGTGCCATAGTTCTGGCGCTCACCGTGCAGCATTGTTGCAGACGGCGGAACATCTACAAAAGTATTTCCAATCGGTTTGTTTCGGTAACCTCTCTGGTACCACTGCTCAGGCATCTTCACCCGTAAACCCGAGAATAACCTCGCAGCATTGATAATGTCAGATTGGGTATAACCAGATTTTGGTGTAACTGTATAAAGCTCTAACAATTCACGCCCAAAATTTTCATTGGGTTGTTCTTTGGTACTTAACTCACCGTCCAAATAAATAATCATGGCAGGATGCGTCGCCGCCGCATATAACAAATCTTCGAACTTACCTAGGGCATGTTGGCGAATTACCCGCTTATTCCAATCGTTGGTATGCCAGTCAAGATTCCCATCTTTTGTTTCATCGCCAAGGGTCGTTATATTCAAGTGGTTATGCCAAAACTCGACCATCAATTCAAATATCTGCCGATCGGAATGAGTTTGCTGAATGAGAGTGTAGAGATGCAGAACTCTGCCAGCGAGGTGGTTGCAATAAAAAATTTGGCCCTTGCTCCTATCGCCTTCAGATTCAGCCAAAGGCCATAAGAAATTCACATCTTTATGGATAATATTGAAAATATCCCACTTGGCAAGATACGACTCAACATTTATATTTCTTATAGAGAGATGATTTAGTTGTCTATCAAACCATTCATCCGCACCGATCTTGTTAACTTGCGAAACTAAATCTTTAGTTGGCCCATATGTAAATCTATTAAGTAAATGAATGATCGGATCTCTCGATGGCGATGTGGCACCGGAGCCCCAAATTGATTCCATAGAGTTAGGTTATAGCGGTAGGGTTCCCAAAAAAAGGATTTCAAACTGTAAAGAATTGGGGTTTTGCTGGGTTCATAGAAGTCCAATACTCCTGGTTTCATTGTCATAAGTGGGTTGCGAGGGACTCGTTATCAAACCTTCAAACCATTCCCTTTGACCCACTATGCGGATATATCCGTTCTTGACTCATCTCCAAAATTAGAGATAGCCAGGGACAAATCAAGGGGATTTAAAGGTACCCAAGCCATTTTGGGAGGTAAGAGCAGAAATGACTGCTCAAGTTCCCACTTGGCTTGATCTGCCCATTACCCTTTTGGGGTGCGAATCAAAGCGAGTCTTGCCAAGGGATTGTTACTTGCCCTCATCCTTACCCTGATTCCAATTACGGCTTTTTCAGCCCAGAAGATAACTCCTGGATCTACCTGCAAGGTTTATAAGCAGAAAGTTACTAATCAAAACAAGGTTTACACATGTATTAAATCAGGAGAGAAGTTGGTTTGGAATAAAGGCGTTGCTGCAAAGAAGCCAACACCAACTCCTTCTCCTGCACCAACAGTTACCGTTACTGCATCTCCTTCTCCTGCACCAACAGTTACCGTTACTGCATCTCCTTCTCCTACACCAACAGTTACCGTTACTGCATCTCCTTCTCCCACTCCAACACCCACTCCAACACCCACTCCAACACCCACTCCATTAGTTCTAAACTGGATCTACAAATCTGAAGTTCCCTTGATTCCTGGCACACTTCTTGATGGCAGCCCAAAAGAAGTTCAAGATAATTCTTTAAACTCCTCATTTGTTGTTCAGGCTCTGCAAAATGGATTGCCCGCCAAGGGAGTTAAAGTAAATTGGGTGTCAAGTGACCCGACCTCAAAAATTATTGAATTTTCTAAAGAGACCGACCAGAGTGGGTTGGCAAGAATTTGGTATTTTTCTGGCAAGGAAAATTTGCAAGAAATATCAGTAAGTGGTTTAGGAATTGAGGATCAAAAGTTATCTATTAAGTTGAATAAGGCGAAAGTAATTCAACCAACAGTAGGTCGTTATGTGTCAACATACTTTTCTGCCCCAGGATTTTCCCAAGGCACAAACTATGACTCCTTTACAATTAAGGTCACTCCAAAAACAAGTCCGAATAATACTTATTACCAATTAATAACTACTTGGCAGACAATTAATCCAGGAGATACCGCTTTTTATGGTGGGATTCAACAAACTAATTGCAATGTTGCAGCGCCAAATATTGCTCAAGGAATTTGCGATAACTCACGGGGTGAATTGAATGGCCGTTTGGCATTATTTTCTGCATGGAATGCGAATACTTCAAAAGGGGTAGTTTCACCCAAAGTTGTAAGTCTTGGTAGTAAAGCACGATGTATGGATTTTTCTCATGAAGGCTCTGGACTAATGTGTTCGCAGCCTCTTGATTGGCGAGTTAATTCCAGCGTTACATGGAAAGTTGAGGTGCTTGGAAAGTTTGTAGAGAATTTCACAAGGGTAAGAAGTCTCATCGCTTTGGCTGGCTCAAATGAGTTTGTTGAGGTAGCCACTCTTGACCTACCTGATGCTCCGAATCTCTCCACGGTTGCCCCATTTGTAGAACAATGGGGTGGTGACGAAGCAGCATCTTGTTTGGATGTTTCGTTGAGAGAGATGGAGATTAATTCAATTATCTTTAGTAGGAATGGCTTAGATTATCGCCCCGTCTATGCTCAGGCTATGGGTGGACTGTATTCAGAAACAACGACAAGATGTAACAATTACAGCATAAAAAGTACCTCAACTGGGATAACAATTAAATCTGGTGGGTTGAACAATTGGGTTGACTTAAATCCCATACTTGCTCGCAACACTAATAATCTTCCATTTAAACGTGGCTTTAGCGATCTCTATCAATCATTATGGTTTTGGCAGGATCTTGATGTCTCTACCCTACAAAAGCCTTAGTTAACTTCCGTTGCATATTCGCTAACAAACATCATCTTCTCCTTATGAATAAAGGAGTCAAGAGATCAAATACTGGATATAAAGGTTTGGCAGATATATCCACTATTCAAGGGTTTGAACTACATCCAAGGTTTGGAACCAAAACCAAAAAATTCAAAGTCAATAGCAATCTCACCCTTACATTTCCCTCGGATCCCCCGCATATTGAGCCCATGGAAGAAAAGCAATATTTCTGGTTTGGTCAGTCTTCAACGAATTTTCTCTAAATTCCATAAATCTCATATATTCTTATGTCTATGAAGAAATTGATAGTTGGACTCTCTCTTCTGTTATCTATCTCTCTTGTCCCCGCTCATTCCGCCACTCCTGTTAAGGCTGGATCATCCTGTTCCAAGCCGGGTATTACCAAGGTCTATAAGGGCAAGACTTTCAAATGCATTAAATCAAAGAATAAATTGGTGTGGAGCAAAGGGAAGTTAGTAAAGCAGGCTGCGCCACTTCCAACACCAACGCCAAAAATAGAATCAATCACTTATTCCCCTCCATCACAGCCAAGTGCAAACATCCAAACCTGTGAAATTAAAGAAAATAATCAAAACAGAAGGGAGATGCCTATTGCTCTTCCAGCAGGTTTTCCAAGAAATACAATTGCCCAAAAAACTGGAATAGTTAAATGGGCCCTGATTCCGCTCGATTTTTCAGACTTACCAGGAGAGGCAAACTTTAGATCACGAATAGATGAGCAGATGAAACTGACATCTGAGTGGTTTGAAACTGTTAGTGAAGGCAAATTTAAGGTTGAGTGGGTTGTAGCAGATGATTGGGTAAGACTTCCTAATCCAAGTACCAATTATAGGATTGCCCGATCTGAAAATTTGGATAGAGAACCCAACGGACTAAAACTTTGGAATGATGCAATGACACAGAGTGATAAAGTTTTTGATTTCACTGGTGTGCAAACTGTCAATTTTATACTACCTAAAGGGCAGGACTTTATCACTGAAACTTCACAAGGCTTCCCTTGGGATGATGCAGTAAAAAACTTAGTAACAAATGAGGGGTCTGTGTCTTCTTTTTCAATTCCAGGTAAATTTATGGATTCTTCAAAAAAGGGATATTGGTCCTACTTTGTTCATGAGTTTGGTCATGCAATGGCTATGCCCCATATTGGTTCATCCCGTGAGCCAAATCCATTTCTGGGCTTAGATATTATGAGTAATCAAGATGGAGAATCCAGAGAACTTAGTGGTTGGATGCGCTTCGTCGCAGGTTGGCTGAGCGACGAAAGAGTCTATTGCCAAGAGTTAAGTACCTTAAAAAGTACGGAGATTACTTTAATTCCGATAAGTCAATCGGATAATGGTATAAAGATGGTGGTAATTCCAATATCTGAGACTAAAGCAGTAATAGTTGAATCAAGGCGTGAAAATAAGTTTTCTTGTCAAATGCCGTCTAAAAGAAACGGTGTTTTAGTTTATACATATGATGCAACTTTAAGCCATGGAGAAAATTTCTTAAAGCCCATTACACCTGAAAGAAGAGCCAACGAAAGTAGTTCTAATTGCATGGTTTACCCCGTACCAAATCCGATTCTCTACAAAGGTGAGAAAATTTCAGTTGAGGGGATTACAATAGAGGTTATTGATAGTCTGAATTATGACAAGATTGAGATAAGTAAGAACGGATAGTACCCAGTAGATGGGTTTAATAAAATCTTCTCCTTATGAATAAAGGAGTCAAGAGATCAAATACTGGATATAAAGGTTTGGCAGATATATCCACTATTCAAGGGTTTGAACTACATCCAAGGTTTGGACATAGAACTCGGATTTACCTACATGAGTGGGTTGTGAGGGACTCGAACCCCCGACCCGGTGATTAAGAGTCACCTGCTCTACCAACTGAGCTAACAACCCGGGGCATTAAGTGGCTTTCACCTCTGAATGCAGATCAGACCCTATCAGTGAGTATGACCTTGTTTTGCCACCTGCCACGCGGAGGCGCAGGGCTATAAATTGCACCTGCGGCTGCTTTGGCGGAGAAGGAATAGGCCCCACGGAGAGATTATCTATATGGGAAAGTTGGATAAACCGGGTACTGAACAGATGCTCGATGCAGTTATTGCGGGAACGGGAAAGGTTAGTGGCTTTCCTGATATCGCTTATAGGAGGCGTTAATTTCTAATTCGGCTTCGTCGTGTCCAACCCATTCTCCGCCCTGCACAGATTTTCCAGGTTCTAGGGTTTTATACACTTCAAAGAAGTGCTTAATTTCAGAGAGTTCGTAGGCAGGAACATCGCTGAGATCTTGCAAAAAAGACTTGCGAACATCACCGGCTGCAACACAGAGCAATTTGTCATCTCCGCCAGCCTCATCTGTCATGTTGAGCATTCCGATTACACGACATGAAACAACGCAGCCAGGAAATGTTGGCTCATCCAGCATGATGAGTGCATCGAGTGGATCGCCATCTAAAGAGAGGGTGTTTTTTACAAAGCCGTAGTCATAGGGATAGCGAGTTGATGTGAAGAGCATGCGATCGAGGCGAACCTCGCCGGTGGTGTGATTGATCTCGTATTTATTGCGAGAGCCTGCTGGAATTTCAACGACAACATCGAAGATCATTGTGATGCCACTTTCTTTAGTTTTTCTTTAGATGGTCATGGCTGAATGTCTTGCTAAAACTTGGGGTGAACGACGGGGCTCGAACCCGCGACATCTCGGACCACAACCGAGTGCTCTACCAGCTGAGCTACGCCCACCATGTGCTGTGC
>CAMCYA010000038.1 GCA_945883675.1 Bifidobacterium breve | reverse complement strand
AGCTACTGCCCTTCGCGAGAGCATGGCAAAACCATAGGGAAAAGCAAACCCTCGTGAGCGTCGAAGTGTAGAGGCAAGGTGGGGTTCAGGTCTAACTCGCGCCTGAAATACGGCAGAATTGCAGGCATGACACCTCGTATCTCAGCCCGTATCGCCGCAATTGCAGAGTCTGCAACTTTGGCAGTTGATGCAAAAGCAAAAGCACTTAAAGCAGCAGGTCGTCCAGTAATTGGTTTTGGTGCAGGTGAACCAGATTTTCCAACACCTGACTACATAGTTGAAGCAGCTGCAGCTGCAACAAAAGTTGTCGCAAACCATCGCTACACGCCAGCTGCAGGATTGCCAGAGCTACGTGAAGCGATCGTTGCAAAAACAAAGCGTGACAGCAACTATGAAGTAACAGTTGATCAAGTTTTAGTTACTAACGGAGGAAAGCAATCTGTTTATCAAGCATTTGCCGCAATTGTTGATCCAGGTGATGAAGTACTTTTGCCATCTCCTTATTGGACAACATATCCCGAGTGTGTGAAGTTAGCTGGCGGCGTGAGCGTTGAAGTCTTTGCCGATGAAACACAAAATTATTTAGTATCGGTAGAGCAACTAGAAGCTGCTCGAACACCGAAAACAAAGGTGCTGCTGTTTTGCTCACCATCTAATCCAACTGGCTCTGTCTATTCCGTAGAGCAAGTAAAGGCAATCGGTGAGTGGGCAGTCAAGCACGGAATCTGGGTTATTACAGATGAAATTTATGAGCATCTTCTTTATGACGGTGCAAAAGCGCCATCACTGCCTGTTCTAGTACCCGCGCTTGCCGATACATGCATCATCATTAATGGTGTTGCAAAAACTTATGCAATGACTGGTTGGCGTGTGGGCTGGATGATCGGGCCAAAAGATGTAATTAAAGCTGCAACCAACTTACAATCACATTTAACTTCCAATGTTGCTAACGTTTCACAGCGTGCTGCAATTGCAGCCCTTACTGGCAATCTTGATGCAGTTCACAAAATGGGCGAGGCATTTGATCGTCGTAGAAAACTAATCGTTGGTTTACTCAATGAGATCCCTGGGTTTAAGTGCCCAACTCCAACTGGTGCTTTCTATGTCTATCCATCAGTAAAAGGTGTCCTTGGAACAACTATCCGGGGTAAAACTCCTAAAACCTCTGCCGAACTTGCAACGTTGATTTTGGAAGAGGCCGAAGTTGCCGCAGTACCAGGTGAAGCATTTGGCCCATCTGGATATTTGCGCTTTTCTTATGCAACAAGTGATGAAGACATTATTGAAGGCATTGGAAGAATCAAAAAACTTATTACCGAAGGTTAAATCTCTACTCCAATTAGATTTACTTCTGCAATCAATGTAATTCCAAACTTTTCTTTAACCTGATCACGTGCCTTCTTTGCAAGTGCTGCAATATCTGATGCCGTAGCAGTTCCTGAATTTGTTAGAGCCAATACATGTTTAGTGGAAATGCGTGCACCACCAATAACATCACCTTTGTGCATTCCTGAATTCTCAATTAACCATGCAGCAGAGATCTTGACTCGTCCATCATTTAAAGGCCACTTAGGCGTGGCATTTGGAAGTGAATCTGCAGCTTGCTGAGAAATAATTGGATTTGTAAAAAAAGAACCAGCAGACCAAGAGTCAGGATCTTCGCTAATAAGCATTCCTTTGCTTGCACGAAGTTCTAAAACCGCTGAACGAACCAACACAACGCTAGCTTTTTCACCGGGCTCAATGCCAAGTTTTTTAGATAGCTCTACGTAGGTAATTGGATCACTCATCTCACCTTGGCGAAGTTGGAATGCAACATCAAGAATCACATAACGCCCAGGGTGTTCTTTAAAGTGCGAACTTCTGTAGGAAAATTCGCACTGGCTATTGGTAAATGTTTTAACTAATTTTTCTTCTCGATCATAGGTGCGCACTCTCGTTATGAACTCAGAGAGTTCGTGACCGTATGCACCGATGTTTTGAATTGGCGCAGCACCTACTGTTCCTGGAATTCCACTTAATGTCTCTAGACCAGCAAGGCCACGATCAATTGTTATTTGTACAAATTGATCCCAATTTTGGCCTGCACCGATAGTTAACGTTGCACCACTACATGCATCCATCTCAGCTTGGATTGAGTCATTTGATATATGAATGACAGTTCCATCAAAGCCGGTATCTGCAATCAAAACATTGGTTCCGCCACCCATAATTAATATAGGTGAACCTTCAGATTCTTGTATTGCAGTAATTATCTCTGCCTCTGTTGATACATGAAGAATTTTCTTTGCTGGTCCACCCACACGCAAGCTGGTGTATTTGGATAGATCATTCATGGTGCAAGATTACCTGCGAGGAGACAAAATCGCGGTTTTACCTCTGAACTTATCTAGTATGCGATCGTAATTCTTCTTTGATTGAATCTCACGAAACTCTGGATCTACGTCGTAGTAGCCATGATGACGGGCCTGTTCCAAAGGAAGCTGCATCTGTAAAAGCTTGCCACCAGCCTGGCGAATTTTGAGTGAATACTCCATATCTGCATTTCGATAGTAGAGAGCACGTGGATTAAATCCGCCAACTTCAATCATTGCGGCGCGGTTAAAAGCCATAAAGTATGAGAACAAAACATCGACTTCACCGTCACCTTTATCATCAACACTGCGCCATTCATCATCAATATTTACTAATCCACCGCGCCATCCAACACAGACGTACTCGCCCTTTTCAAGTTCGGCGGATACTGGAGTAATTGCATCACCTGTGAAACGAGTAGATGGATCCATGATCACGATGTATGTGCTCTGAATTTTCTCTAAAAAGACATTTGCACAATCACCCCATGCAGCTCCAGGATTTACAGAGATTAGATACGTCCGCTTATCCATAACCTCGGTCAATTTGCCGGCATCCCCAATAGCGATAATGGCTATACCGCAATCACTGTGTTCCTTAATGTTTTTAACTGTCTCTAATGCATCATCAGTAAAGCCCTCAACAATCAAACAAACCGTGGTCTCTTTTTCTAAATCCACATTACGGATCTCTCGTGGAAAAGCTAGGGTGATGTAAGGTTTTTTTGCCCGCAGTTCAAAGCCATCTGCAACATCTATAACTTCATAACCTTCATGAAGTAGTTGATCGCGATATTTATCGGCTAAGGCATAGTCTTTTGCTGCACGGGCATCAAAGCGCAACTGTGCAATTTGTTGCAACGAGTCTGGAACCTGCGAGGTGCTCCCGAGTGAATCGGGGTTCGGCATTAGCGAGTTTCGCGGTGAAGAGTTGAAAGCTTGCAACGTGGGCAGAACTTCTTAAGTTCCATGCGGTCTGGATCGTTGCGTCGGTTCTTCTTTGTAATGTAATTACGCTCTTTGCAATCAACGCATGCCATGGTGATCTTTGGACGAACGTCCGAACTCTTGCTTGCCATGGTCGTGCTCCTTTATAAATTGTTGAGGGGCACAGGTTACCTGAGCCATCTCATTGATGGAAATTGCGGCGGAATTAACCACCTACAAACCTATTTGGAACGTTTTTAGTGCGTGAACTACTAGTAGCGGAGGCGGGATTTGAACCCACGACACAGCGATTATGAGCCGCTTGCTCTACCAAGCTGAGCTACCCCGCCAAGGGTTGTGCAATGTAAAACTTTGAAAGATTAGTACTTCTTGGTGAAGGACCTCTTTCGAGCCCCCCACCGGAATCGGACCGGTGACCTCTTCCTTACCATGGAAACGCTCTACCAACTGAGCTAGGGGGGCAGATCAAGTGCTGAGAATACCTCTATAAACAGTAATCCAAAAATCCCCAAATTACTCGTTTGGATTTAGCGTGATTTTCCCTGTTGTCTCACGGGCAAGCATGCTTCTATGAGCAAGGTTTGCTTGGCTCAGTGGAAAAGCTGCTCCAATAACTGGCTTCAACTTTTCTTCTTCAATTAGTTTAAATAACTGCTCAATTACATCGTTCATTAATTCTTTTTTACCAAAGCAATGAGATAACCAGAAACCACTAATTGTTTTACTTCCACCCATCAATGTTGCAGGTTGGATTAAAGATGGCGCAGTGCGGGATGCCATTCCATAAGTAATCAAACGCCCAAAAGGAGCAAGAATTTCTAGACTTTCATCAAATGTTTTGCCACCAACCATTTCTAGAACTATGTTGACTCGCTTGCCAGCATTGGCTGCCTTTATCGCATCACCTAGGTTTTCTTGGGTGGCATCGACGACTTCATCTGCTCCAAGTGATTTTGCAAGTGAACGTTTGGCCTCCGATGATGCAACAGCAATTACTTTTGCTCCCCACATTTTGGCCAATTGAATTGCTATTGATCCAACGCCACCGGCAGCTGCATGGACAACAACAGTTTCGCCAACTTTTAAATGGCCAATTGTTTTTAAAATATGCCAAGCAGTTGATCCCTGTACCAGCATGGCAAGTGCCTGTTGATCAGTTACAGAATCAGGAATAGGGATTAACGCTGCCGAATGTGCAACGGCCTTTTGTGAATATCCCCCACCATCAATAGGTGCAAGAACTCGAACACCAGCAGCTGTAGTCCCTACGACTTCAATCCCAGGAATTAAAGGAAGTTTTTGTGGGGATAAATATGAGTTTTCAGTTTGGTGAGTGTCGGCATAGTTAATTCCAATCGCCGTTACATCAATGATTTCTTGACCCTCACCGACAATTGGATCTTTACAGTCAATAAGCTTCATTACCTCTGGACCGCCGAATTCGGTGATCTGAATCGCTTTCATATTTATCCTTTTTTTAACGATGGAGTTGGTGCCAATTTACTCGAATACGAGGCATCTAGTTAGTTGCTCTTGCGCAATAAAACGAAAAAGGGAATTAGATATCCCACCAAATCGTTGCCAAGGGGCGAACCTGAGATGCAGGGTGGCTTTCCAAGAATTCCCTTACTTCAGACTCTCTAGATTTAGGTAAACAAAGTCGGATTCGGGTGAAATGCACCGCATCGTCCATATTACTTTCTTGTCTAAGTTGGCCATTCCACAATTGAATTTGAGCATCAATATTTAATTCCTTTAAAACATCCATTAAATCTTGCGGGGTTGGATCCACCGGTCGATCTAATTTCCAGAAGTACTTCCAAGCTTCGGTTAAGTTTGAAAGTGGATGATGTTGTGGCATCTCTAAAACTACACGTTTGCGTGCATGTGAACTCATGGCAGTTAAAAATGGAACAATATCTTGAACGTTGTAAACAACATGATGGGCAACTGAAACATCGGCAACTTCAACTTCAGATGCAATTGCTGGCCAAAAGCCTTCATGGACCTTTGAATCGATCTGACGTTCTTTCGCATTTTTGGCGAACATTTCCAGCATTTCACCTTGATGATCCACACCGATAACTCGTGCTGCTTTGCTACCCATTGCAAATGCTGCAATGCCACCCCCGCAACCAATATCTAAAATGCTTCCATTCTCAGGTAATACTTCAATAGCTTTTTGGTGTGAAGGAGTTAATTCGATTGACTCCGGAATTTGAAAAAGAACTGGTGGATGAATCCAAGGTGACTCAGGAGCTTGATCAATTATCTCTTTAGGTATTGACCAGGACTCTAAATCCGCTTTCCACTTCTGCGAAGGAATCATTTCTTTGCTGCATCAGCAGCAATTTCACTACGAACAACATCCATGTCGATCGCAAGCACTTGGGTGATCAGATCATCAAGAGAGGATGCAGGAAGTGCTCCAGGCTGACTAAAAAGCAAGATGCCATCTCGGAAAATCATTAAAGTAGGAATTGAGGTAATTCCGGCCGCCGCTGATAATGATTGCTCTGCTTCAGTATCTACTTTTGCAAAAGTCAGATCTGGATACTTGTCTGACGCAGCTTCATAAATCGGTGCAAATGATCTACAAGGACCACACCAAGCAGCCCAAAAGTCAACTAAAACTGTTCCTTCTTTGAGGATTAGTTCTTCAAATTGAGCTTCGGTTACATTAATTGCTGGCATCTTTATCTCCGATCGGTGTGCGTGAGTTTTGAAATGGTAGTGAGCATGAATACTCATTATTTAGTCGCATGCGAAGTGAATACATAAGCAAGGCAATACCTATAAGTGCCAGGTATGGCTGAATCGGTGCGAAGTATTGAATTGCACCTGAATACCCTAAAGCTATCAAAACTAGTTTGTTACAAACCGGACAACCAACCGCAAAAAGAGATAAGAGCGCTCCTGCGCTACCAATTTTTAGCTGTTTCGGATTCTCATCTGAGAATTCATTTTTGACGTAAGTGGCTGTCAATAAACCGGTGAGTATTGATGTAATCGCAATGACTGTTACAGACCAATTCGTAACAGCAATTTCACGACCGAAAATAGGATTTTTGATTACTGCAGTTGGTAGCGCTATAAAAAGGTAGGTTAGAAGCCCAACACCAATAGCAACAATCCAACGTTTTCGGCTCCAAGAGAATAAAGAAGTAAAACAGTTAGGCATTCTTTCTCCCTAATAAACCAATGACTTTTTGTTGATAATCAAGAGCGTTGGAATGGCGAGTTCTCAATAAACGATCTTCGTAATTTGCCTTTATGACCATATTTATAGAAAGAGCAATAAAGATTAAAGTTGAAGCTAAATTGAGATTAGTGATTAGCATTCCCACGCCAAACATTAAAACACCTAAGTACATTGGATGACGAAACCATTTATATATACCCACAGTAATTAAAGGTGCGCCTGGTTTTGGAATTGGTGAAACCCGTAATGAAGGTCGTAATGCTAAATAGGCGAAGGCAAATATTGTTAAGGCTCCAAGGTATAGTCCAGAGGAAATCCAATTAAAATAATCAGATTCAACAAGTTTTGCTCCAGATGGCTTTAGGAAAAGTGCTCCTAAGAGGCCAAACTGGAGTGCAACGAGAGCTCTTGCTTTAAAAATTATTTCTTTCCAAACATTCTGCTGAAGAAGCCTGGCTCTTTAGGATCATTTGCATGGCCCTGGCATCGATCTCCCTTTGATACTCCCTTAAGGGCAATTTCAATGTGTTGACCACAACCTGACCATGTTGGCTTTCCACATTTACGACATGTTGTTCTACTGCACATTTATCTACTCATTTCTTTAATCGCTGCGGGAGAGTTACTCCAGGTGAGATACCCACCATCAAGATTTACTGCGTTATAACCAAGTTCCTTCAAAAGCATTGATGCTGTGTGCCCACGAAGACCCATTTGGCAATTTACCAAGATGTTCTTATTTTTTAACTCCCGATAACGATCACGAATCTCATCGACTGGAATATTGATTGCCCCAGGAATCACGCCATTGCCACATTCACTAGCAGTGCGAACATCTAGTAATTCAAAACCCTTATCGCGATACTCATCAATTTCATGCCATTGAGCAACTTTTGATACTCCAGAAAGAACATTCTCTGCGACATAACCAAGCATATTTACTGGATCTTTAGCTGATCCAAATGGAGGCGCATACGCTAATTCAAGGTCGGCAAGTTCTGGCGCCGTAATCTCTCCGCGCATTGCAGTTGCAATGACATCAATCCGCTTATCTACTCCCTCAATGCCCACACCTTGTGCACCTAAAATCTCACCTGATTTTGGATCAAAAATTAACTTCAATGCCATCTGCTTGGCATCTGGGTAATAGCCAGCATGAGAGTTTGGATGAATATGAATTGCCTGGTGAGAACGGTTAGCAGCGGTCAATCTTTTTTCATTCCAACCGGTTGTCGCGATCATTAGATCAAATACTTTAACAATTGCAGTCCCAATAGTTTTTACAGGACGAGTTTTTAGACCACAGATGTGATCAGCAACGACACGACCATGTCGATTTGCTAAATTTGCAAGCGGAACAAGAGTGGCATTGCCATCTAGGGCATCTGTTTTCTCAGCAGCATCACCAATCGCATAAATATCAAGGTTGCTAGTCCGATTGAAATCATCAACCTTAATTCCATTTCGTACACCAATTTCAAGGCCGGCTGCCTTTGCTAGCCCTATCTCTGGGCGCACACCGATCGCTAGGATCACAATCTCAGCATCAATTACTTGGCTGTTTGCTAATTCAACGTTTGTTGGAGAAATCTTCACAACGCTAGAACCAAGATGAAGGTCAACACCCTTAGAACGCATCTCTTTTGCGACAAGTGTTGCTAGCTCTGGATCTAATGGCATGAGAACTTGATCTGTTGCTTCAATTAAAGCTGTAGGAATTCTACGATGAATCAAGTTTTCTGCTATTTCTACTCCAATAAAACCACCGCCAATAACAACGGCGCTCTTTGGATTCTTTCCTACACTGCTTGCAATTTTTTCAACATCTTCAACTGTTCGCAGAACCATTCCCCGCTCAATACCTGGAATAGGTGGAACTACAGGGGATGCGCCTGGACTTAAAATTAACTTGTCATAATCTAATTCTGTCGTTTCTTGCGTAAGCAAATCTTTCACAGCAACAGTTTTCTTAGCTGAATTAATTGCTAAAACCTCTGTGCTTACACGAACATCTAGGCGAAACCTAGCGTGCAAACTAGCAGGTGTTTGAAGTAGTAAATCTTTTTCATTTTCAATGACTCCACCAACATAATATGGAAGCCCACAATTTGCATAAGAGACATGTCCACTTTTTTCGAGAACAATAATCTCTGCAGTTTCATCAAGTCGGCGTAACCTTGTTGCAGCAGACATGCCGCCTGCAACTCCACCAATAATAATTACTCTCATTAGTTCATTACTAACGGGAGGCCATCATTAGTCCAATCGATTACTCCTCCATTGAGATTAGACACATCATGGAAACCTGCTTTATGCATAATTGATGCAGCTTGCCCGGATCGACTTCCACTTCTGCAGTAAACGGCGTAGGTCTCTGAAGGATTTAGTCGTGTTATCTCATTTTCAAAATTACCGCTATTAAAATCAAT
>CAMCYA010000037.1 GCA_945883675.1 Bifidobacterium breve | reverse complement strand
ACCGCAACTGCCGTCCTGACTATCCCGATGAGCTACATCCTCTTCACTATCTCGATACCCATGGCGATAGCAGTAATGCCATATCAGGTATGGGTTGCGATCGCAGCAGCTTTAAATTGGAGTATCAGGGGTTTGAATTAAATCCAAAGAACGATTTGCTGAGATTACCCGGAAGCTCTCTCTGTTTCGGTATCTAGGACTGGAAGAGAAGATAAATGTAAATTTAAATTGTACAAATCACTCCGATAATTACAAATAGCTTTCATCACAATGTTGCCATTTTGGTCAGCATCTATAACTCTCATTTTCAGAGTTGGAATACTCTGATCAATTTGCAGCAATTTCATCTCAACTTCATTTGGCATATGCGCTGAAATTCTATTCTCTGCTGCCCTTACTACAATATTGTGTTTTTCCTTAAAGAAGTTATATAAGGAGCCAACAAGAACGCTCTTACGTAAATCAGGAAACAAGTCTTTTGATATATAGAGTTCTTCTATCGAGATGGGGGTATCGTTTCCATATCGAACGCGAGTGGCTTTAAAGACAATAGAGTGATTTTCTATTCCTAATGTTTGAGCTAAATTCTTATCTGCCTTGATCTCCTTGAAAGAGACAACTTTACTTGTTACCGAAAAACCACGCTCTGCCATTGTTTCCGAAAATGACTTTAGGCTTAAGACGCTTGAGGTAATGGGTTTTATAACGAAAGTTCCAGATCTGGAGCTCCGAAAAATCAAGCCCTCCTCAATCAGAGTATCCATGGCCGCTCTTAAGGTCATGCGGCTTACACCGAAACGTTCAGAGAGCACACGCTCACCTGGCAGTCTGCTTCCAAGTCGTAGTTCACCCAAGAGAAGGAGTACTTGCTCTCTCGCCCTCAAAACTCCAGCTTGCATTTTTTCATTATAGAGATTGAGGGGCTAGATTGGAATAGCTAAACCCTCTTAAATGAGGCGTTCGCACGCTTGAAAAACTACTTTTTAGAGAGGCTTTCCAAAAGATTTAAGGCAACTTTCATCACCTTTTCAGTTGATCCCTCGCCGTAGATTGACCTCCCAACCTCATAGCCATGCTCCTTGAAATCTTTCTCCAATGGAAAATAATCAAAATATCCATTTGCATAACCGATAATGATTGTGTGTTTGAAAGGAGATTTGCTACGAATCTCATTACCTACTTCAACCAAATACTCGCCCGGTAGTCCAAGGAATACTAAATCCTTCGAAAGTCTAATTCCTTGTATTTCTAAATTATCTGAACCTGCCTGGTATCTGGGATTGGGATTGGTCCATCCATACCTCTTAGCTTTAAGAAAACTCAAGCGCGGTTGATGAACCTTTCTATTTGCCAAACTTGAATCCTGTGCAATCCTGGATTCGAGTGTCGCTATCTCATCGGCATCCTCATCGACATTCTCAGGCCTTTGCCTTATCAGGTTTATGTACTGGCTCTCTACTGCGATTCCGTCTACTTCGATAACGGAACCTTCAATCTCCTTTTGAGGCGTGTCTACACCCCAACTAAGATTTACAGCGAAACGATCCGATCCAAGCGCCAAAGATTTATAAGCAGCAGAGAGCGCAGCAGAACCCACTATGTTTCCGTTTAATTCCACATTCTCCCACGTGTGGGCATTCCATGTTGGATTAATGTCCCCACACATTCCTTGTATGAATACACCAATACCACCAAAGTTCTTTTCAATCAATGATATTGCTACACCAGGAAAATCAGCTGAGTAATGCAGATTGTCATACTCCATAATTGTTGGATGGCATGAGAAAGACATGATAGTAGAGACTGCATTTCCCTTGAGATCTGCGGCAACAATTAAATCTAGACTTTCTTGTATGGGTCCATCTGGGTCTCGACGATTCTGACTCACCCCTTCTACGCCAGCACTCAGAAGCTTCAAACTCACTTGTTGTTTGTTTGCCATGGCATTAGCCCCAGCCTTGCAAACCATTGCTATCAATAGTGAGGTGTAATCAGGATCCAGCAAATTTCGGACAGCTGCTGGGCCCGCATGGGTATGCGTTGCAGTTATCATGATATTTGACTTTTCAATTCCTAATTTCTTCAAAAGTTCATTGCGAAGAATGTCGGTTAAATCATCTCCTACGGCTACTAAATCGCAGACAACAATAAGAGATGACTTCTTGCCGTCATATAAGTAAATGGCCCTGGCAAAGAGGGGGTCATGGGTCCCTTTCGACGAATCTAATCGGATCCCATACCCACCCATTACCATCGGTTTTGCAGGTGTAATTTCTACCTTTGCGCATCCTAGCCAAAGAGCAGAATAGTTTGTCATGACTTGATTTCTACAATTTTTCCAGTCTCAAGAGATTCGTGCATCGCGACTAGTAAATTGGTGTTTAACAAGCCATCGTTGATGAGATCCATTGATCTATCGTTAGTAACTACACGATTAATAAATGAGCCCCAGGCAGAGGATGCCCAAGCCAAAGTTCTTGGATAGCTATATTTTGTAGGCGTAGCTTTGATGCTGGTTTGCTCAAAAGTATCCATCCAAAGCGTTCCTTCACTTCCAACAATCTGATATTTGAAGTCCACGACAAATGGGAGTGAGTCTGGAAGAACCCAGGCGGACTCAAATATTCCATCAGTGCCGTCGTCATACTTCACCATTGCGTGAATATAATCCCACGTTGGGATTCCCATGCCATGCAGTTTCTTCTTTGTTCCATTGGCCCAAACTTGTACTGGCTTTCTATTTCCGAACCATCGAGCTAGATCAAAGCAGTGGCTAAGCAAGAACCAACCGCTAGATGAGTCTCCGGCCCACTTGAGATTCTTCGAAGGTGAAACGAGAGCGTTGTTTAGGCGAACATTGAAACATAACAAGTCCCCAACTTCATTACCCTCAATAGCTTCTTTTGCCCGAACAAACGGAGGATTAAATCTGTTACTAAAGTTGACCTGACAGACGATGTTATTTTTTGCCGCGGCCGCCACCATGGCTTCCGCATCTTGAATATTTGTTGCTAAAGGCTTCTCTACAATTATCGCTAATCCGCTCTCAGCGGCTGTGATGAACGGATCTCGATGATGAGGATCAGGTGTCGCTATGTACACTGCGTCCAAATTTCCTGCCGCAATCATATCCTTGAGCGATGAGAAATATGGAACATTGAGTTCCGTACCAACCTGCTTTGCAAGCTCTGCATTCAAATCACAGACCGCGGCCAAAGATCCGCCCTTGTAATCTTCCTTCGCTAGAGCTTTTGAAGCACCCAGACCCATAACTCCAAGGCCCACAATTCCAAACCTAACCATTTTTTCATCCAATCGTCTCGTTGATTATTTTCTTAGTAGATATTGACTAACTTAACTCGTTACGAACCCAAACTCCTTCCTTCATTACCGCTTGCGCATTCAAGTTTTTATCAAGAATCACTAAATCTGCAATCTTTCCTGCTTCGATAGATCCAAAATCTTGATCTACTCCAATAATTTTTGCTGCATTGAGTGAAGTGAGTTTACTTAACTCACTGAGATTGACCTTTGAAAACTTCATGCAATTTTTAAGGGCTAAATTCATGTTGAGACTGCTACCAGCGAGGGTATTTGAGCCTTCAATAACTATTCGATCGCCTTGCTTTATCAAACCTCTGCCGTCAGGGCGAGAATATCTTCCGTCTTGCTCACCTGCATAGCTAGTCGCATCGGTTACTAGATTGACTCTATCCATTCCCTTGCGGGCTAGTAAGACTCGAAAAACTACGGGATGAATATGAATTCCATCTAAAATAGCTTCGCAGAAAATATCGTCTGCATCAAGAACGGCTCCGACCATCCCTGGCTCTCGATGGCTGAGTGGTGACATTGCATTGAAAGTGTGAGTTGTAGACTTGGCTCCAAGTGCTATGCCTTTTGTTGCTTCTTCATACGTCGCATTTGAGTGGCCCAATGAAGCCACTATCTTTTTTGATATGAGATAGTCAATCAACTCAAGACCACCGTCTATCTCGGGAGCAACGGTGACCATCCTTACGGTTTCCTTAGATGCACTGATCAATCTATGCATGAGATCTGTCGATCCATCTAAAATTAATGGAATATGGTGTGCACCATTCTTGTGTGTTGAAATAAATGGACCTTCAGTATGTATGCCAAAAACCCTCGATCCTTTGCTCGGCGTTTCTGCACTTACTGCTAAAGCCGATAAGACTTGTTCCAGAAAAGCAAACTCTGTTGTACTTGTTGTGGCAAGCATGGATGTGGTGCCATGAAACAAGTGGTAGGTACGCGCTTTTTCATGATCTAACGACTCTACCGAATTGAAGGATCCACCTCCTCCGCCATGAACATGCAAGTCGATAAAACCAGGAAATACGTACCTAGCGCTAAGATCAACTGCATCGCTGTCTTCGGGCTTACTTTCTTTTCTAACTTGCCTAATTCTTCCGTTCTCAATCTCAATAACACCATTCTCAATAACGCTATCTGGCGTCACAACGGTTGCGTTTTTCAGAGTCAGAAGATTCTCAGGCATGATATGAGCCCTCGTGTGAGTTGGCGAGTGCTACGGCACCAAGAATTACCGCATCCGAACCAAGAACACTTCTTTCAACAAAATATCGACGCTGTACAGAACTAGATTCAGCGCTTTCTAAAGTTTTTGTGACTGCTTGGAAATATATGTCACTGCCTAACGCCAGACCGCCGCCTACAACACAGACATCGCAATCAAGAATCTGCATCTGATTAAAAATTGCTAAGCCAAGTGTTTTTCCGGCTTCTACAAGTATGTTTCTAGATTCCGCATTACCTTCGTCAGCCTCAATCTCAAGATCTGCAGCTGACCTTCCCCAATCTCTAAAAATTGCACCCCCCGATGCAGCTCTTTCAAGAGTTTTAGTGCGATCTATCTCATTGCCCTCAATTATTGTCTGTCCGATTTCTCCAGCGAAATTGTTGGATCCACCCCAAACTTTACCCTCGATAACGAGAGCACAACTTATACCTGTGCTTGCAGTGAAATAAAGCAGGCTCTTATGTTTACCATTTCTAGTAGAAAATTCGGCAAGTGCGGCACATGATTTATCGCTTGCTAACTGAATTCTTTCGATACCAAGTAAAGCTCTAAAATGTTCGACAATTCTCACTGAGTTCCAGTCTAGGTTTATAGCCCTCAGGATCACTCCAGTCTTCAAATCTAGAAGACCTGGAGCAGCAACAACCGCTGAAGCGATACTGCTCGCTTGAATATTTGATTCAGTACAGAGGGTCGTAAAGGCTAGGTAAAAATCACGCTGGAATTCGTCAAAACCACCAGATGATGTGGGAATTTGCTTCGTAGCTATGATCTTCTTGTGATGGGCAAGGGCGATGATTGTCTTTGTACCACCGATATCCACTGCCAAATGAATGGCATCAACTCCACTATTCAAAGTCATACCGCTGGTGGAGGGGTTTCTCGTTTGAGATGTGAATTGGCTCTATCACCTTGATCAACGTTTGCACTGACAAGCGTCGGTGGGGCTAGATCTCGTGAGATCATCGATTTGGCTACAGCCAAATTAATAGCCTGAGCAAAGAGTGCAAAACAGACCGTGGAGGCGGCACAGATTTTTCCGCCATTGGGAATCTCAACCGTGGCGTCTCCATAAACAGAACCATTATTCAGAAAGAGATCGACCACATCCAATAACTTCTTGCCAGACTCATGTCTTGAAACTGATTCCAAGGAGTGAAGCAATGACCCAATTCCCACGACCTTTATATTTCTGGCTCTGCATTCCATCGCCATCTCAATGATTGCCTTATTTCGCCCAGACTGCGATGCGATAATCACCATATCTTTACTCGTTACTTGGTGATGGTCCAACAACTTAATCCCATTTTCGGATTGCCGCTCTGGGTTTGAATCTCTTAGATCCCAATTAGCATTTCGGATCTTTTGGCGAAAATCCTGAAGGTGCATCGAGGTATAAAATGACATTCCACCCGCACGACTGGCCAATTCCATCGCAAAGGCTTGTGCATGACCAGCACCAAATGTAAACACTTTGCCGCCTGATGAATAGACGTCGACAATCATCTCAGCAACTTGACTAATTTCTTTCAGTTGCGAACTCACTGCATTGACGCCTAGAGAAGAAATCAAATTCGCAAGATCAACCTCATTAAACTGCGCAGTATCATCTAGTCGAGCTTGACTTTGCATTACTTTCTCCAACTCTCTGATTTATTCATACTTGGTTAACCCTTAACGCTTCCAGCTAGTAAGCCACCGACAATAAATCGTTTCGCGAAAATCGTAAAAAGTAAGACTGGGAGGAACAAGAAAGAACATGCTGCAGCTAACAAGCCGTAGTCAATATTCTTCTCTGTGATAAAGATCGTGATCAATACCGTGACTGGCTTTGCGTTAGATTCTGACATAATCACTGGTACCAAGAACTCATTCCAGGCACCAATTAGCGTAAAGATTGCAACGGTCATAATGCCGGGCGCAAGCAGTGGCCTGATGATGTGCCAAATGACTTGTAATCGAGATGCACCATCAACAAATGCAGCCTCTTCTAGTTCGTAAGGAATTGACTTCACAAACGCGACTAAGATCCATGTCGCAAAGGGCAAAATCAACGCCGAGAGAATAAGAACTTGTGTAATTATCTTGTCGTAGAGTCCAAACTTGGTAACAAGTGCAAAAAGTGGGACTAGGAGAACAATTGCAGGGGTCACCTGAATTAGAGTCACCAGCAGGACTATCAACTTCTTTCCCGGGTAATTCATTCGACTTAACGAATAAGCCAATGGAGTAGCAGCAAAGACGACTAACAAGGTAGTAAAAATCGCTACAAGAAAACTTACTCTGACTGCAGCGTAGAAGTCTTCATTGGTGGCCAGATACCTCAAATTCTCTGAAGTTACATCAAAATTGAACAGTTTTGGTGGAAAAGTTTGAGAATCAGCGTTGGTTTTCAGTGCAGTTGATAAAGTATAGAAAACCGGGAAGATTATTACGATAGAAATGCTAATTAGCAAAATGTATCCAAAAACTTTACTTATCAGTGATGATTTCATTTCACACCTTTGTCATCTTCGAGAATATGAAGTAAACAGGCATAACGATGACGACAATTGCTACTGCGATAGCTGAAGCTCGTGAAGTATCAAAATAGGTAAAGGCCGCCTTGTAAGCAAGAAATGGCAGATTCACGGTGGCACTGCCTGGCCCACCTCCTGTCAATACAAAAATCGTATCAAACATCCGGAAGGCGTTAACTGAACGGATAATCACAATCACTGCTATCACGGGGGCTAACATCGGAATAATCACTCGTAAATTCAATTGCCACCAATTTGCACCATCTATAGAGGCAGATTCTATGATCTCTTTTGGTAAGTTTAAGATGCCTGCCATCAGTACTAAGACTACAAATGGAAGGTGCCCCCACCACTCTAAGAAGATAATGGCACCCAAAGCCGTGCTTGGCGTGGCAAGGAAATTTACATCCAACCCAACGAAACTCTGCAACCACTTTACGACACCAATATCTGGGTTCAACATGAGCGACCACATCATGCCGATAGCTACAGGGGTGAGGAGCATGGGCAGCATAATTACGCTGACAAAAAAACTTGTACCTCTCATTGATCTTGCGAGGACTTTTGCAATTACATATCCAGTGCCTAATTGTGTCACGATACTAAAAAATGTTATGAGTAAACTCACCCGGAGAGCGTCGCTAAAGGTTTGCGTGAATACTTCATTCCTGTAGTTTTCCAGCCCCACAAATCTCGTCGGTTCTGATGAGATCAAACTCGAGTTTGTAACCGAATAGTAGAAACCAGTAATAAGCGGTGCTAAGACTACAGATATAAGAAGTAATAGACCTGGGAGTGAGAACATCACTGCTAAGCCGCTGGAGCGAGAGTATCTTCTAACCGGTCTTATCTCACTCTTTATCATTTATCCCCCAATTTTAAGCATCCAAAAACAATTGATGAAAGACGAGATGGTGGCCGAATCGGCCACCATCTCGTTTCAATCACTATCCTTTCAAGCGCCCCGACTTCACGAAGACTGCCCTAAGGTCAGCATTCAACTTCGTGATTCCGGCATCAAAGCCAATTTGCTTTGTCGCCATAGCATTGAGACCACGATTAACTACATCCATTACTTCCGTAATTTCAGGAATTCGATACAGCGGAATCGCGTTCTTGTTTGCCATGTCTAGCACCTTGTAATACGGTGCAACTTTTGCCTGTAAGGCTATATGTGAACCCTTTACCAAAGTTCGGCCGCTAGGCGGAGCACCCGCATTCAGAAACGCTTCAGTATTGGCAGTTCCCAGAGTGTATTCCAAGAATTTCCAAGCGTTACCCTTCTGATTTGAATGCTCGTTAATTCCAATTAACCATCCAAATAAGAAGGTTTCCTTGGAACCATTCATGTGTGGAGCATCAGCTATAGCCAACTTGTCAAAAACTTTTGGTGATTGCTTTTCACTCCCCAAAATTGACCACCAACCTGTTGCATTGAGCATCTGGCACACTTCAAGTTCCTGCATTGACTGCACCGCTTGTAGTCCGCCACCTGAAATTACTGATGCTGGAGTGGTATACACGAGGTCCATAGCCATCTTTATGGCTGCTTTTGTCTGAGGGGAATCAAAAGTAGGTTCGAATGTATTTCGATTATAGAAAGAGCCACCATAATTGTGAATCATGGCTCCGATTCGGAATGCTGCTGCAGCTGGACCGTATGGAATTGCTGAACCATAATAGCCGGCCGCTTCACACTTCTGCGCATTACTTGCATATTGAGTCCAGGTCCTTGGAACTCTAAGACCCAACTTCTGATAAAGATCCTTTCGGTACCAAAGCACATATGGCTCAGTAGAAAGTGGGAGGCCTAGACGCTTTCCTTGGAAAGTTCCGTAGGCTTTCAATTGACTTCCAATGCGTGAGTCTTGATAGACCTTTGATGCTGCTGCGCGTAGCCCAACTTCATCTAAACATCCGGCAGATGCCAACGCAGTCATATGTTGACTGTCATACTGGACAACGTCATTTGTAGAAGACTTAGTTTGGCAAGCAAGAAGCAATTTTGTAATAATTTCTGCGGTAGGAACCGTAATGAAATTTACTTTGATTCCTGTTTTCTGAGTAAATCCAGGTGCCATTGTTTTGAGTGCATCAGAACTTGGGCTTACTGTCACAAAAACATTTATTTCTTCTGCCGCTCGAGCTGGAGCCGCTATAGAAGAAACCATAGCAACACTTAGTAGAGTGACAAATATTT
>CAMCYA010000036.1 GCA_945883675.1 Bifidobacterium breve | reverse complement strand
ATTGGTTGCGGCAAGAGCAGCTGGTTTAAAGCAGCCATCACAATCTGTCTTTGCAAACACAAAGGATCTAGATGGTTTAAAGAAATCAACATTAGAGGCAAAAGCAACTGGATTTTTTGGGCGTTCAGTTATTCATCCAAGTCATATTGAAATAATTAACGATATTTATACGCCAACAAAAGTAGAGGCAGAAAAGGCTAAAGAATTTCTTGACCTATATGACCAAATGCAGGCCTCTGGAAATAGTGTTATGGCCTTGTCAAACGGCGAAATGATCGATCCAGCAAATATTCATTATGCTAAATTTCAGTTAGATCTCTATCAATCTCTCAATAAATAGGAGTTCACATGACAAGTCCACTCGTTCAGGCGCTATCTGAAGCTGTAGAGGTTATTGATCTATCTCAACCACTGTATGCAGGGATGCCAGTTTCGCCTAACCACCCAGAGTTTCGACTTGCATATATTCGCAGACATGGTGATTCCGTAAGAGCAGACGGTGGATCTGCAGCAAATGAAATGATTGTCACCGGTGGCCACGTGGGAACGCACGTAGATGCCCTTGCGCACGTTTCTCAAGATGGAATGCTGCATGGAAATGTTCCAATTTCAGATTGTTTTCAAGGTGGAAAATTTATTTCACACGGAATAGATCAGATGCATCCTGTTGTTACTCGTGGCTTAATGCTCAACATTGCAGCACTCAAAGGTGTAGAAATTCTTCCAGGGGGCTATGCGATCACGGCCGATGATCTTGACGCTGAGTGTGCGCGAATTGGTAAAACACCAAAGCCAGGTGATGCCGTTTTAATTAGAACCGGTTGGGGAAAACATTTTGGCACAGATGCAAAGGCTTACATTGGTCATGATTCCGGCGTTCCTGGAGTCGATGCAAGTGCAGGAAAATGGTTAGCCGATAAGAAGATTGTTGTTACAGGTTGTGACACAACTGCATATGAGCACATAGCACCAGGCAAAGGACATGCAGTTCTTCCCGTGCACCGCATACTTCTAGTTGAGGCTGGGATTCACATCATCGAACACATGAACTTAGAGGTAGCTAATGAGAAAAATATCAGCGAATTTATGTTTATTCTTGCTCCACTAAAGATTGTTGGCGGAACAGGATCTCCAGTTCGCCCATTGGCTGTTATTTAATGGAAACAATTGCACAACAGCTTGGAAGAGTTGCTTTTCAAATTACACAAGATGGACTATCTCAAGAACTTAGGCGAGAAGCCTCTCGTCGTATTTTGGATGTGATTGGTAATTCAATTGCAGCTACAAATCAACCTGCAACACAGGTAGTCAATAAGATTGTTAAGTCCTGGGCTGGTCCAGCAGATTCCTTTGCAATTGGTGCAGCTAAGTTGCCCGCCTCTGCAGCTGCATTATTAAACGGCACATTGGCACATGCGATGGATTTTGATGACACTCATTTGCCTTCAGTTTTACATCCCAGTGCTTCAGTTGTACCCGCAGCACTTGCAGTTGGATCAAAACTTGGTTCAAAGCCAACAGAAGTTCTAGATGCAATTACTTTTGGAATAGAAGTTACATGCCGATTAGGTATGGCAGGTTTTGATCGAAAACTTGGTAACTCTGTATTTTTTGAACGCGGCTTCCATGCAACATCAATCTGCGGCACGTTAGGTTCGGCTGTAGCTGCAGGCATGCTTATGAAGTTAACTGCAGATGAGATCACTTCTGCTATTGGAATTTCAGCAAGTATGGGTGCTGGATTACTTGAAGCCAACCGCACAGGTGGAACGGTTAAGAGAATGCATTGCGGTTGGGCTGCACATGGTGGAGTTGTTGCTGCCGAACTTGCGCAATCAGGACTTACTGGCCCTCCAACTGTGATTGAAGGTCGCTTTGGATTTATGCAGGCCTATTGTGGAGACCAAGTAAATCTTGAAGAGATAACTGATGGATTGGGTTCAACGTGGGTGCTGCCAGATCTATTCTTTAAGCCTTATCCATGTAATCACTTCACACATACAGGAATCGATGCTGCACGAACATTAAAAGCAAAAGGTGTTACACCTGATCAAATCGTAAGTATTGATCTTGGTGTTCCTTCACCGGTTCTACGAACAATTGCAGAACCAAGAGAGTCAAAAATTAAACCTGAATCGGGTTATCACGCCGCATTTAGTGGGCCCTTTACAGTTGCTGCAGCCTTCTATCGCGACAATGGTTTGGGCCTGTTTCATGAAGACTTTGAAGATGAATCGGCTCATGATCCGCAGATTCTTGCACTCGCAGCTAAAGTCAACGTAAATGCCAGCGAAGAGTGCGATGCAATATTTCCATTTCAATTTCCAGCGGTCTTAACTGCACATTTAAAAGATGGAACAAGCATGACCGAAAAAGTCTTGGTAAACCGTGGTGGACCTCAAAATCCTCTGACAGATGAGGAGCTTGCTTTGAAGTTTGAATCGAATGTGAGTGCCAGCCTCAATCCAGATCAAGCGCGTGAGGTTGCACACACGATCTTTAACTTTGCCGAAAATAAAACCTCGCTGGCAGATTTGGCTTCACTGCTTGAGCGGGTTTAAAAAGACTCCAAAAAGTTATAAAACTGAACTGGTCTGTGATTCTTTCTTAGCCAGTTGCCTCTTGTAACCCGTGTAGCCATGTCTTAAACTTTCGCACCTATCCACCTCAAAATATTCTTAAGGGAGATTTAGCAATGGCTTCATACGATTTGATTATCAAGAATTCTCTTGTTGTCTTGCACGATCAAGAGAAGCCTTTAGCAGTTGATATCGCCATTAAAGATGGCAAGATCGCAAAGTTAGAAGCTAACCTTGATTCATCGCAGGCAACAGAAACAGTTGATGCTGGTGGAAAGCTAGCCTTCCCTGGGGTAGTCGATGCTCATCAACATTGGGGTATCTATAACCCGCTTGATATCGATACAGCCTCTGAGAGTAAGGCCTGCGCCCAAGGTGGAGTAACAACAGCCATTTCATACATGCGTACTGGTCAATATTATTTAAACAAGGGTGGGCCGTATAAAGATTTTTACCCAGAGGTTTTAGAAAAGGCTTCAGGTAAGGCATACGTTGACTACGCATTCCACCTTGCACCACTTACAACAGAGCACATTGGTGAGATCCCTGAACTAATCAGTAAGTTTGGTGTTAACTCTTTCAAGATATTTATGTTCTACGGTAGCTATGGACTACATGGTCGTTCAACTTCTCAAAACGAATTTTTAATGATTCCAGAAGGTGAACGCTACGACGTTGCACATTTTGAATTTGTTATGAGAGCAATTCAAAAAGCTCGAAAAGAGATGCCAAAGATTGCAGATAACATTTCACTTTCATTGCACTGTGAAACTGCAGAGATCATGACTGCCTACACAAAGATGGTGGAAGAATCAGGTCGTCCAAAAGATCTTGAGGCTTACCACCTTTCCCGACCACCGCACTCAGAAGGTCTTGCAATCACTATTGCTTCATACTTGGCGCACGAAACAGAGTTGCCAAATATCAACTTGCTGCACTTGACATCATTTAAGGCTATCGATGCTGCAATGAAGATGACCTTGGCCTTCCCTCATGTAAATTTCCGTCGTGAAGTCACAATCGGTCACTTACTTGCAGACATTAAAAACTCAAAGGGAATCGGCGGCAAGGTGAATCCACCACTTCGTCCACGAGAAGATGTTGAGGCGTTGTGGGAGCACTTACTTGCGGGCAACATCGACTGGGTAGCAAGTGATCATGCTTGCTGTCGAGAAGAGACAAAGTTTGGTACTCCAAAGGAAGATGTCTTCGTTGCCAAATCAGGCTTTGGCGGCGCAGAGTATTTATTGGCAGGTCTTGTCAGTGAAACTAAGGCAAGAAAACTGAGCTACCAAAAGATTGCCCAGTTAACTGCTTGGAACTCTGCTCAGCGCTTTGGTCTAAACAACAAAGGTGCAATTGCTGTTGGTTTTGACGCAGATATTGCTTTGGTGGATCCAAATGCCTCCTACGTTGTTAAGGCAGATGAGTCACTCTCTGAGCAGGAGTACACCCCATTTGAAGGTTTCACAATAAATGCAAAAGTGACCGATACTTGGCTGCGCGGTAAAAAGATATTTGGTAATGGCAATGTAATTGGCACGCCAATGGGTCAATATCAATCTCGACCAACTTCTAGATAGGTTTTTCAGGAATAGTAAGAAGAAAAGTAAGAGAAGAAAAATTAGGAAAGCTGGAGGTTCACATGCGTGACATAGAAGAGATGTTGACTCTTGACGAGCGATCAAGTGCGGATTTCATTCTCTCTCTGCGCAAAAGATGGGCAGATACTGTCTACCCTGCATTTATCGATGAGTTCAATAACTCTGGCAAGAAGATAAATACGCCGCAAGAGGGCGAGATCGTACTAAAGAGCATGGCTCTTTATCCTTGGTTTAGTCACTTAGAGCGCATCGGACAAAAAATGATGTGGAGATTAGGCAGTGACGTAGTCTTTAGATGTAGTGATGAGTTATTAGATCAGCTCAATTCTGCACCTAATAAGAGCGCGGCAGGATTAGAGCTTGACCCTGCCCTTGAACTTCCGCACTATTACACAGAGACAGATATTCATATGCAGCCAGGAAGTTTCTACTCCAATGACCTCTCCGGATATGTCTATCAATTTGGCGCGCGCATTGTTATGTTGCGAGATAACGATGGATATAAATTCCATAAACTGTTTGCGCAAACTGCCCTGCCGGATCTACCTGCTAAGCCACGAGTGGTTGACATCGCCTGTGGATTTGGAAAGAGCACAAGACCATTAGTTTCTCGCTACCCAGATGCTGAGGTAATTGGCGTTGATTTGGCAGCGCCAGGGTTGAAGTTAGCCCATGCCGAAGCTGTAGCAGACGGTGTAACTATCCAATTTAAACAACAAGATGGCAGGAAAGTTGGACTACCTGACGCGTCAGTTGATTTAGTTACGGGCACAATGATCTTGCATGAAATGCCAGCTGAAGCAATTGTAGAGACAGTTCAAGAGGCAACGAGATTGCTAAAGCCAGGTGGAGTTATCCGCTTCTTAGAGTTTCAACCAACTGGTGATCCTGTCCGAGATGCAACAGTCTATGAACATGCAGAGAGAAATAATGAGCCATATTTTCGTGCCCTCTTTGCAACTGACATGATTGAAGTCTGCAAAAAACTGGGGTTAACGGATGTGAAATGGGTTGCCTTTGATGAGCGTGCAGAAGGACTTCGCCCTGAAGGATGGCCAACAAGATCTGACTGGCATTTCCCTTGGTGCGTATTGCAAGCAACGAAGGTGGCATAAATGAGTACTGAGTTTGATTTTTTTGAGAACCCACAGATTTCAAAACTATTTGATTTAGTCCTAGAGCTAGGTATGGACCTTCATGTCACAACTACCCGCCTTCGAGCTTTGGAGATGTTGTTGATTCGAAATGGTGCTTTAAAGGCTGACCAACTCGATGGATTTACTCCAACTGAGGCCGAAAAACAGAGTTTGGATTTAAAGCGTGATGAGTTCATCGCTAGATTGATGCGGATCATCACTGAGTCTGGTCCCTCGGAACACCCACTTCGTGAGCAGTGGGATGCAGCAATCGCACAACGTAATTTGAATAAGTAGACTAACTAAGTAAGTTCAATACCCCCCATTAAAAAGCCACAAGGGCCAGACTGTTAAGTCCGGCCCTTGCGGCTATGTATTTTTAGGTTGAAATTACTTAATCAGTGCGATCTGAGCCTTTGCTTTTGCTAACAAAGGACCTGTGATCTGTGAGAAGCCCTTCTCAGGATACTTCGCTGGGCACTGCTCTAGTATGTATGTAAACCATGCAGCAACATTTGCTTGCTTGGCTGCATCCTTGTTTGACGCGGCAGGGTATGCAAGACCGTATGACGCCGTTCCAATTGGGTAGGCACCTGGGATCTTCTTTACGAAGTCTGGTGTCAGCGTTCCATTTGCATTAATAGTTCCTCCACCTAGGAATGCTGATGTTCCAGCTGCGGCTGGAGCAACGAACTCACCATTTGCGTTTTGAACAAATGCTGTACTCAATTTATTATCCAGTGCCCAGCTAAGTTCTCCATAACCGATAGAACCATCTCTGCTAGCAACACCTGCAGCTACAAGTGATGAACCTGATGCTCCCTGGAAGTTAAACTGACCAGCAACTGAACGTGGAGTTCCACTTGTAAATGTTTTGTTACCTACGTTAGTCCAGATTGATGGTGCTGATTTGTTAAGGAATATTCCAAAGTTTTCACTTGTTCCAGAACCATCTGTGCGGTACCAGACTGTAATTGGTGTCTGAGGTAGATCATTATCAATCACCTTGGTTACTGTTGTCAGAATTTTTGGCTTTCCCTTTGAATCTAGTACAGGAACACTCTTTGTTACTTTCTTACCTTTAACAGTAGTTGTTATCTTCTTTGTCGCATAAACAGGAGTCTTTACTGTGCGTTTGTTGTCTGCCTCAATGGCTTCGTCGTTCCAAACGGTAATCTGACCACTGAAAATCTTTGCGATAGTTGCAGGTGAAAGGTAAAGACCGCCTTTGATTCCCTTAACGTTATACATGACTGAAATTGGTGCTGCAAAGATCGGAGCGTAGATGATGTTAGCTGGCTCACCTGATGAATATGGAGCATCTGACCCAGCGAAATCTACAAGATTTGCTTTAAAGTCTGTCTGACCGCGACTAGATCCTAATCCGTTGTAGTTAACAATCGATCCTGTATTTGCCAAAGTAAAGTCACCTTTACATGCCGCAATAAGTGGATCCGCAAATGATGCACCGCTTCCATTAATTGTTCCAGCTGCAGAGGCTGGTGATGTTCCTAAAATTAGTGCAGAAACAGTAAGCAGTGAGACTGCAATACTCAAACGTGATTTCATTTTTCCCCCATTTAGACGACGTCTTACTTAGACGTTTAGGGGAAATCTATTGTTCTAGGCCAAACAGCCGTGAAACTACAAGCCAACGATGACCAACGGTAAAGCAAACTTTGGGTGAACAGATTTAGCCGAAGCGGCCGGTTACGTAATCTTCAGTTCGCTTGTCTTTAGGGTTGCTAAAAATGTGTGAGGTAGGAGCCGCCTCAACTAACTCGCCCGGACCTCCATCTGAGAGGAAAAAGCCGGTGTAGTCAGATACACGGGCTGCTTGCTGCATATTGTGAGTCACAATAACAATTGTCATCGTCTTTGAAAGATCACGAATTGTCTCTTCAATTCGAAGTGTAGATCCTGGATCTAGAGCAGAGCAGGGTTCATCCATGAGAAGGACTTGTGGTTTGACTGCAAGTGAGCGAGCGATACAAAGGCGCTGTTGCTGGCCTCCAGATAAAGTTCCACCGTATTGATTTAGGCGATCTTTGACTTCACTCCATAATCCAGCTCGTACTAAGCAGTCTTCCAATAGTTCATCGGACTTGTCTATCTTTATTTGCGCCAATTTGAGACCTGAGAGAACATTTTCTTTAATTGTCATAGAAGGAAATGGATTTGGTTTTTGAAACACCATTCCAATTCCTAATCGAATCTTTGTAACATCCACACCAGAGCGATAGACATCTTTGCCATCTAGAAGCACTTCACCAGCCATTGCAGCTGTTGGGATAAATTCATGCATACGGTTCAGAATGCGGATAAATGTAGATTTACCGCAACCTGATGGACCAATGAGAGCGGTTACTGTGCCGGCATAAAAATCAAGAGAGATGTCGGAGAGAACATGCTTTTGACCAAACCATGCATGAACGTTGCGGGCCTCGAGCCCAACACCCATGGCAGTAGTGCCAGGCTTTCTAGCTGCAGCAATAGATGCCAATGAGTTGGTTTTAGTTTCTGACATTTCCCTATCTCCCTCGTTTTCCATAACTGGTTACCCTTTTTTGTTCCCTAAAACACGTGCAATTGTGAAAAAGACCATGACTACTACCATCAGAACGAAAACACCTGTCCAAGCGCGAGCGGATGAGAATTCAGATCCTGCCCCAAAGTTTTTCCAAACATAAAATGGAAGTGCTGAATTATTTCCACTAAATGGGTTCCAGTTCATCGCATCGTTGCCACCAATAGTCAATAATAATGGAGCGGTCTCTCCTGCAACTCGCGAGGTACCTAAGATAACAGCAGTTATGAGCCCACTTCGGGCTGCTGGAACAACAACAAGTGCAACGGTTTTCCACTGTGTTGCACCAAGTGCTAATCCTGCCTCACGTAAATCAGTTGGGATTAACTTTAAAACTTCTTCGGCGGTACGGGCGACAGTTGGAATCATCAAGATTGCTAAGGCTAAAGCACCAGCAGCTGTTGTGTACGTTCCACCTAGTGTAATCATCCATACGGCATAGATAAAAAGACCAGCAACAATAGATGGAACACCGCTCATTGCTTGCACAAAGAATCGAACTGTTCCGGCAGCCTTGCCTTTAACTTCAGTTAGATAGAGGGCGGTTAAAATACCGATTGGAATACTTACAATTGTTGCTAGCGCTACAACATAAAGAGAGCCAACTAATGCATGAAGAAGTCCACCCTCATTTAGCGGAGCAGAAGGTGCGCTGACTGACATGTCATCAGAAAAAATTCCGAAGGAGAGTCCGGGTGCACCTTTTCGAATTATTTCAAAGATTACGGAAACAACAGGAAGCAATACAATTGCTGCAAGGAAATAAATAACCAGAGTTGAGATCGAGTTGGCTGCTGCTTTACGATCCTGGCGAATCCCACTGATGGATGCAGCAGTAATGATTGAGATAATTATGAAAGTCAAAATAAAACCTAGGATGCCAGCCATTGGTGAGAATGCAACCACTGCTAGAGTGAGAACTACCGCGCCAATTGCGCCAAGTAAATCTGGCAGCAACTGCTTTGGCGTAGCCTTCCAGGGCTTAATTGGCTTAGGCACAGAGGATTTATTCGGAACTATCGGCTCCTGCGGCTTGTTATCAGTCACAGTGCTCATCCTTGGCGCGCCGTTCTATTGATTATCACATTAGCGAGAAAATTAACCACAAGTGTGACAACGAAGAGAACGAATCCAGCGGCCATCAGCGCCTTTAACTCTTGTTCGCCTGCCTCACTAAATTTGTTGACGATTAATGATGCAACCGATCCACCAGCACTTACCAGGACCTGTGGAAAAATGTCATAGACAAGGTTGAGCACTGTATAAACAGCGACTGTTTCACCGATCGCACGGCCAAGCCCGAGCATTGCGCCTCCGATCACTCCTCCTCTTCCATAAGGAATGACAACTGCGCGAATCATCGACCATTTAGTTGCCCCCAGGGCATATGCAGCTTGG
>CAMCYA010000035.1 GCA_945883675.1 Bifidobacterium breve | reverse complement strand
AATAATCACCCAATCCCCAGATTTGGCAGAAGAATCAGGTCCAAGATCAACTACGAATTGATCCATAGAGACTCGTCCGATAATAGGTGCTCTGCGATTGTTAACAAATACTCCAGCATTGAGAGCTATTCGTGGGATTCCATCTGCATAACCCATTGCAACTACTCCCAGTTTGGTTGCAGAATTTGTCACCTGTGTAGCACCGTAACCAACTGCAGATCCTGCTGGGACGCTTTTTACTAAGTGCAGTTTTGCACGAAGTTGCATCACAGGTTTAAGTGAGAGTTTGCTACTTCCTCCAAGTGTTTTAACATCTGGTGAAAGCCCGTACATTGCAATTCCAGTTCTAACAAAATCGAAAGTGGCATCTGGATTCATTAGTGTTGCAGCAGAGTTTGAAAGGTGTTTGAACTGAGGTTTGACACCAACTGCTTCAAGTTGGTTCACCATTTTTTTAAAACGATTCAACTGTTCAATATTTTGTTTTTCTTGTGGCTCATCAGCTCTAGCAAAATGTGAAAAGATTCCAACAATATTTACCTTTGAAAAATCAGATTTTAGAAAATCTTCCCACTCATCTAAAAAACCACCACGGTTCATGCCGGTATCTACTTCGATATGAATTCTTGGTTTTTTGGCTAATTGTGAAACTTCACTCAATGCTTTTAGATCTGCAATTGCAAGATCGATATCTAACTCTGCTGCTGATTGAAAATCAGATCCTGGTGGAACGAGCCAAGCCAATATCGGAGATTTAATTCTGTTTTTTCTAAGATTAATTGCTTCTTCAAGCAATGCTACGCCTAGCCAATCCGCTCCAGCTCGTTCTGCAGCTTTAGCAGTTTCGACTAATCCATGACCATATGCATCGGCTTTAACAACAGCCAATAGATTGGTTTTACTTTTCTTTTTTAATAGTTCGATATTTTCACTTAATAGTGAAAGATCAATCCGTGCTTCAGCGCGGTTTTCAAACATGGAAGAACTCTAGTGCAACTGGCTTTTTGACGGAACATACCTATCTATAGCAATGACTGCCACTAAAAGTGCACTCCCGATAAACAAGCCGCCAAGTAAGTCACTAAACCAGTGTGTATGACGAATAAGTGAAACGATACAGACTGTCAGACTAATAGCTACAACACCAGCAGTTGCTAGCCTTCCTTGATATCTATCTACTTTTGCATATCGGTAAATGATGTAAGCCAAAATCCCCCAGGAAAGAACTGCATTTGATGCATGGCCACTTGGGAAAGACATTCCTCCTGCATGCAGTAAGTCAAAGCCATCACGGGGTTTTGTGCGGCCCAACATCAACTTGAATCCACCGACAACTAAATTAAGTAAAACTACTGAGAGCACCGCCAGATTAAGTGGACGCCATGTTTTGAACTTGTATGCAATAAATGCAGCTGCAATTAAAAGCACCGTTGCAGTTAACCCACGGAGTCCAAGATCATCAAGTCGCCTGAGAATAAACTCTGACAATCCTTCAAACTCTGGTTGAGGTTGACTGGCAATCTCTTCGTCATAGGTTACAAGTGGACCATTAATTATGACTTGATGGGTAACTAGTAAAAATCCAACAAGTAAAAGAAGTGACCAGCGAAAAGCACGGAACATTTGTTTTCTTCTAATTGCTGCTTTAACTAACATTATTCAACCGTTACGGACTTTGCCAGATTTCTTGGTTGATCGACATCGTTGCCTCGTGCTACTGCCATCTCATATGCAAAAACTTGAAGTGGAACGGTTGCAAGTATTGGTTGAAAAATTGGCCTAGCTACTGGAATTGTAATCACGTGCTCGGCGCCTTCAACCACAACACCTTCTTCTGCAATTACTATCACTCGTGCCCCACGTGCTTTAACTTCCTGAATATTGCTGAGCATTTTTTCATCCAAGGCGTGCTCTTTACCTGCAGGCAAAATTGCAATCACTGGAGTTCCTTGATCAATCAATGCGATCGGTCCATGTTTGAGCTCGCCACCGGCAAATCCTTCAGCGTGAATGTAAGCCAACTCTTTTAGTTTAAGTGCGCCCTCTAGTGCAACTGGATAACCAATATTTCGCCCGAGAAAAAGAACGGTATCGTTTTTAGCAAATTTACGAGTTAACTCCCTTAAGGGTTCAACAGTTTCTAAAATCTGTTCAATCTTTCCAGGAAGCTCTAGAAGTTCGTTATAAATTTCGTGAACCTGATTATCTGAGAGTGAGCCATTAGCTTGGGCTAAATGTAAACCTATTAAGTAAACGGCAATAATCTGAGTCAGTAAGGCTTTAGTTGAAGCAACTGCAATCTCTGGTCCAGCATGGGTATATAACACTGCATCAGATTCCCGAGGAATAGTCGAGCTATTTGTATTACAGATAGCAAGAACTCTTGCCCCAGCGCTCTTGGCATGCCGCACGGCCATTAACGTATCCATGGTTTCACCTGATTGAGAAATGGCGATTACTAGAGTTGATGAATCAATAATTGGATCTCGATATCTAAATTCACTTGCTATCTCTACATCTACTGGAATCTTTGCCCATTTTTCGATCGCATACTTTGCAACTAAGCCAGCATGGTAGGCAGTTCCACAGGCTATGACTGTAATTTTTTTAAGTGACTGAATCTCTTGCTTACTCATATGAAGCTCATCAAGGAGTATCTGATTGTTATCGCTCAGTCTCCCAATTAAAGTATCTGCAACTGCTTTTGGCTGTTCAAAAATTTCCTTGAGCATGAAGTGTGCAAAGCCACCTTTTTCTGCAGCCGTTGCATCCCATGAGATTTCATATGTTTTAGGCTTGATCGTTTTTCCATCAAGATCAGTAATTACAACCGAGGTTGGATTCATGGTCACAACTTCATCTTGACCTAGTTCGATTGCTTGTTTTGTATATTCGATAAAGGCAGAGACATCCGATGCCATAAAGTTTTCACCTTTACCAACCCCAACAACTAATGGTGAGTTACGTCGGACGCCAACAATTTCATCAGGCTTGTCGGCATGTATTGCCAGAAGAGTAAATGAGCCTCGAAGGAGCTTTACTGCATCACGCATTGCCATTGAAAGATCACCGTTGTGTTCTTTCCGTAAGTCACTTAGTAAATGAGCTACTGATTCTGTATCTGTTTGAGATGAAAACTTATGACCTTTTGCTTCTAAGGCGATGCGAAGCTCTGTGTAATTTTCAATGATGCCATTGTGGATTACTGCAAGCTTTCCTTCGTTATCTAAATGAGGATGTGCATTTTGATCTGTTGGTCCTCCATGAGTTGCCCAACGAGTGTGTCCAATTCCTGAGTGCACAGAGGGTAGTGAGGAATCAAGCGCGCTTTCAAGATTAGAAAGTTTGCCAGCTTTTTTCTCAACAAAAAGTTTGCCTGATGTTCCAAGTGCAATTCCGGCCGAATCGTATCCGCGATATTCCAAACGTTTTAGCCCTGCAATCAATGGCATAGATGCAGACTGCGGTCCTGTGTAACCCACAATTCCGCACATATTAGGAACTCCTATTTCTAACTTTTAACTTTACTCTGGCTTAATTGTGACTTGCCTATTAAGAAAGTTCACTCTTAACCAGATCAGCTAGCTGTGATGCTACCTCTTGAGCAAGGCTATCACTGGAAGCTTCGACCATGACTCTAACTAGTTGTTCGGTGCCAGATGCCCGGAGTAATACTCGCCCAGAATCTCCCAAACGATCCTCAGCCGTTTTTACTGCTTGAGCAATCGCTTTTGATTCGTTCAATTTATTCTTGTCTACATTTTTTACATTAATCAAAACTTGTGGGAAACGAACCATTGTCGAACTCAACTCTTGAAGCGTCTTTCCTGTTCGCACTACCTCTTGCATTAACTGCAAGGCAGTTAAAATTCCATCTCCGGTATTTGCAAGGTTGCGCATAATTACATGGCCAGATTGTTCCCCGCCTAATGAGTAATCATTTTCGATCATGTTTTCAAGAACATAACGATCACCAACTGCGGTAGTGACAACATTTATTTGTGCAGTATTCATTGCATGCATAAAACCTAAGTTGCTCATCACTGTTCCAACAACAGTCTCTGCTTTTAATAGGCCTCTATCTTTAAAACTTCTAGCCAAAATTGTTAAAATGTGATCCCCGTCGATTTCATTTCCGACGGCATCAATTGCCAAGCAACGGTCAGCATCACCATCATGGGCAACACCAAGGTCTGCGCCCTCTTTCAAGACTGCAGATCTGAGCTGATGAAGATATGTCGATCCACAATCATCATTAATATTCCAACCATCAGGTGAGTTAAAAATTGCGATGACCTCTGCGCCAGCTTGACGATAAGCCTCGGGGGCAACAAAAGATGATGCACCGTTTGCGCAATCGACAACAATCTTTAATCCCTTGAGTGGTGTGTCAACAGATGCAAAAAGGTGCTTGAGATATCGCTTCGCTGCTGTTTCATCGTTGAAAACTCGACCTACGTTGCGCCCTGTTGGTCGTTCCCAATCTTCGCCCATACGAGCTTCGATACGCGCTTCAATTGCATCATCTAATTTTCCACCACCACGGGCAAATAGTTTTATTCCATTATCTGGCATCGCATTATGTGAAGCCGAGATCATGATTCCAAGATCGGCCTTTGATTCAGCAACTAAATGAGCAATTGCTGGTGTGGGTAGTACTCCAACTCGATACACATTAACGCCAGCACTTGTTAATCCAGCAACAATTGCCGCTTCAAGAAACTCACCGGATGCACGGGAATCTTGACCAACAATTGCAGTTGGTTGATGATCTTTATTTGATGAGCTTTCAACAAGAATATGAGCAGCTGCTACAGCAACATCTAATGCTAACTCTGCTGTTAAATCGCGATTGGCTAAGCCACGGATTCCATCTGTACCAAAAAGGGCCAAGGGAGCTCCTTTGTGAAAAGTGAATTAACGCTTTGAGTACTGTGAACGCTTACGGGCTTTCTTAAGTCCGTACTTCTTGCGTTCAATAACACGTGCATCGCGCTTTAAAAATCCAGCTTTCTTTAGCGCTGGACGATTTGCTTCTTCATCAATTTGATTGAGTGAACGAGCAACACCTAAGCGAAGTGCACCGGCTTGACCAGAAACTCCTCCACCATTGATGCGAGCAAAAACATCATACTGATTTTCGGCACCTACTGTGCGAAATGGTTCTGAAACTAATTGTTGGTGAACTTTATTTGGAAAATATGCTGCAAGCTCTTTGCCATTTACAACCCAACGACCTGTTCCTGGAACAAGACGAACACGAGCAACTGCTTCTTTACGACGACCTGTTCCGCCACCTGGTGCCTTAATTGCTGGACGGTTGGTTGCAGCTGCAGGAGTTGCAGATGAGTATGAAGTAGGAGCTTCTTCGTTGTCGATTAAATCCATGTTATCTGACATTTACTTTTCCCTTACTTCACAATTTGTGAAACTTGATTGAATACGTATGGCTTTGGTGCTTGAGCTGCGTGAGGATGCTCTGGACCTGCATAAACTTTTAATTTTCCTGCGATGTCGCGCCCAAGACGATTCTTTGGAAGCATTCCTTTGATCGCTTTTTCAACTGCGCGTGTTGGATGCTTTTCAATGAGCTCACCGTAAACAGTTGAAGTTAAACCACCTGGGAAACCTGAGTGATGGTGAGACCACTTTTGTGTTGCCTTGTTTCCAGAGAGTGCAATTTTTTCTGCGTTAATTACAACGACAAAGTCACCCATGTCCATGTGTGGAGCGAAAGTTGGTTTGTGCTTTCCACGAAGAAGAACGGCTGCATGTGTTGCAAGACGGCCCAAGACCACATCTTGCGCATCGATGATGTGCCAATTACGGACTGCATCACCGGCTTTTGGAGTGTATGTACGCACGCTCTTGCCTACCTTCTATTTCTATCTATTTATCTGATTAATTCCGGCGCCCTCACGAGCGCAGAGAGTAAGGGTACCCGCGACAGGCTCATGGGTCAAAATGGCCTATTTAGAGCGTTAATTGGCATCAAGTAGGTCTCGGCGAGCCACTGTTTTTTGTGCGCGCTCTAAAAGCTCGGAATCTGAGGGGTAATCAACCTGTCGAAGCGTTAATCCAAGTGCCGGAAAGACCAAACTATCTGAGATGCGAACTTTGTTGATCAAAGTAGTCAAGATCCACTCAGGAGGAAACCGTCCATCACCAACACAAACGGTTGCACCGACTAAATTTCGAACCATCGAGTAACAAAACGCATCGGCTACAACATCGGCAACCAAATAGCCTCGCGAATCTCTTACCCATTCAAAGCGCTGGAGTTCACGAATAGTTGTTGCACCCTCACGAAACTTTGCAAATGCTGCAAAATCATGTTGGCCTAATACAAGTGCGCTCGCCTTATTCATTAGATATATATCCAAAGGTCGATACCACGAGGCAACATCAAATCGATCTAAGGGTGGAACAACTTTGTTTTCATCCAGAATTTTGTATGTGTAATGTCGGCGCAGCGCAGAAAAGCGAGCATGAAAAGCCTCTGGTGCGACGCTAACGTTTGTTACGCGAATATCTGTATCAAGGATTCGATTCAACTTATAGGCAAGATCGTTTAAATCTAATGATTCAGGAACATCAACATGAATTACCTGCCCAGTTGCGTGAACACCTGCATCGGTGCGCCCGGCGACAATACTTTCTATCTTTGCCTGAGAAACCATAGCAATAGCTTTTTCAACTTCTTCTTGAAGCGTACGGCGATCAGGTTGTATCGCCCACCCAGAGAAGTTAGTTCCGTCGTAGGCAAGATCTATGCGCAAACGAAGAAACCCACTCTCAGGGTAGAGAGTGGGTTCCGTCATAAGATTTTTTTCTAAGGTTTAAGACTTAGTTATCTTTCTCTGTTAAAAGTTCGATAACTGCCATTGGTGCATTGTCACCCTTGCGAGGACCGACCTTAGTAATGCGTGTATATCCGCCTTCACGAGTTGCAAAGCGTGGACCGATTTCAGTTAGAAGTGTGTGAACCACGCTCTTGTTTGAAATCTGTGCCATGACCATGCGACGTGCTGGAAGATCACCTTTTTTTGCATGAGTAATTAACTTCTCTGCTAACGGACGCAAACGCTTTGCCTTTGCCTCTGTTGTTGTGATCTTGCCATGCTCGAACAACTGCTCTGCAAGTGTGCGTAGGAGTAACCGCTCATGCGATGGGCCTGAACCCAGACGAGGACCTTTACTTGGTGTTGGCATTTCTTTTTCTCCTAGGCCTGCTCTGCATCAACGAATTCATCGTCAATTGCTGCGTTGTAGTTCTGATGTTGGGTTGGATCGAAACCAGCTGGGCTGTCTTTGAGTGACATTCCCATTGAGATTAACTTTGCCTTAACCTCATCGATTGATTTTGAACCAAAGTTGCGGATATCTAGTAGATCAGCCTCTGATCGGTTTACCAATTCTCCGACTGTATGAATGCCTTCGCGCTTCAAGCAGTTGTATGAACGAACGGTTAGATCAAGATCCTCAATTGGAAGTGCAAGATCTGCAGCTAATGCTGCATCCATCATGGATGGTCCCATCTCAATACCTTCAGCATTGAGATTGAGTTCGCGAGCAAGACCAAAGAGTTCAACAAGAGTGCGACCGGCAGATGCAACAGCATCGCGTGGCTTCATTGAAGGCTTTGTCTCAACATCGACCACAAGGCGATCGAAGTCTGTGCGCTGCTCAACACGAGTAGCTTCAACTTTGTACGTTACTTTCAAAACTGGTGAATAGATCGAGTCAACAGGAATGCGTCCAATTTCTGCACCGGCCTGCTTGTTTTGAACTGCAGTTACGTATCCGCGGCCACGCTCAACTGTAAGTTCAATTTCAAGATTGCCCTTACCGTTTAACGTTGCAAGGTGAAGTTCAGGATTGTGAACTTCTACACCTGCTGGGACTGCAATATCTGCACCAGTAACTACGCCTGCGCCAGATTTGCGGATGTAAACAACTGCTGGTTCATCGTTATCTGATGAAAGCACCAAGTTCTTGATGTTTAACACGATATCGGTGAGATCTTCTTTTACGCCTTCAAGAGTTGTGAACTCATGAAGTGCACCGGCAACACGAATACTTGTAACTGCTGCACCTGGAATAGATGAAAGCAATGTACGACGGATGCTGTTACCGAGTGTGTAACCAAAGCCTGGCTCCAACGGTTCGATAATGAACCGTGAACGATGCTCAGAAACTACTTCTTCACTGAGAGTTGGACGTTGTGCAATTAGCACTGCTGCTCCTCTTCATTCGGGGAAATCCACTATTTGATTTCCGCTTTTGCCTTAATCTTTCAATTAAGGGCCCTACTTGGTACTGCGTGCATGTCCTTAGTTGATTGGCGAACCGATCAACTCGGGACTTTCAAAATTACTTGGAATAAAGTTCAACGATTAGCTGCTCTTGAACCTGTGTGTCGATTACAGCGCGAGCAGGGGTTGAGTGAACGATGATTCTCATCTGAGAACCAACGACCTCCATCCATGCTGGAACTGCTTTCTCGCCAAGCTCTGCGCTAGCAACAATGAATGGTGTGAGGTCTAATGACTTTGGAAGAACATCAATGATGTCCATTGCACTCACGCGGAATGAAGGAATGTTTACCTTCTTACCGTTTACCAAGAAGTGACCGTGACGGACAAGCTGACGTGCCATGTCGCGGCTCTTTGCAAAGCCCGCACGGAATACAACGTTGTCTAAACGAGTTTCAAGAATGACAAGAAGGTTTTCACCAGTCTTACCCTGCCTGCGGTTTGCTTCTTCGTAGTAACCACGGAACTGCTTTTCTAGAACACCATAAATGCGAGCGCACTTTTGCTTTTCGCGCATCTGCAATAGGTACTCAGACTCTTTTGTTCGTCCACGACCGTGTTGGCCAGGTGGATAAGGACGTGATTCGATCGGACACTTTGGTCCATCGCACTTTGAGCCCTTGAGGAAGAGCTTTACTTTTTCGCGACGGCAACGCTTGCAGTCTGCTCCGGTATAACGAGCCATTTTCTCTCTCCCTTCCTTAAACTCGACGTGGTTTCGGTGGACGGCAGCCATTGTGTGGAGCTGGAGTTACATCTGAGATGACTCCAACTTCAAGTCCGGCTGCTTGCAATGAACGGATTGCAGTTTCGCGACCAGAACCTGGTCCCTTTACAAATACATCTACTTTCTTTAAACCGTGCTCTTGTGCGCGACGTGCTGCAGCTTCTGCGGCAAGTTGTGCGGCAAACGGAGTCGACTTACGTGATCCTTTGTATCCAACTTGGCCAGAAGATGACCAAGAGATAACAGCACCGGTTGGGTCTGTAATTGAAATAATTGTGTTGTTGAAGGTGCTCTTAATGAACGCCTTACCGACGGCAACGTTTTTCTTCTCTTTCTTACGAATCTTAACTTTGCCTTTAGCTGCCGGAGCAGTCTTAACCTTAGGAGCGGCCATTACTTAGTCACCTTCTTCTTACCTGCGATTGCCTTACGAGGACCCTTACGTGTGCGCGCATTTGT
>CAMCYA010000034.1 GCA_945883675.1 Bifidobacterium breve | reverse complement strand
ACCTTGCTCTCCATGCCGAGTTGTTTTGCCAACTCATGTACGCGGACCTTTGACACATTTCTCCTGTCTTGGCCCGCATTTTCTCAAATGCAAGCCTTAGTTGAACGACCTCATAGTTCTAACGAGCTCATTTGAGTTTCATATCTTTCATTTCCATTCTTGTTGTGTGATTACTGCGGGTTACTCTTAAGAAAATCCAGAAGTTTCGATACATCGACTGCTTTCTCTTGCTTAAATGCAAAACGAAAAGCACTTCGATTTATCGCAACTTCTGCACAATTCTTATGAAGCCAAGCGCCCCTACCTGGTGCGCCTCTTTTAATTTCTGGAGTTACTACCCCATCAATCAAAACCACTCGAATCATTGCTGAAGGATTCTCTCTCTCGCGGCAGCAAATACAGCTACGTACAGGAGAGTGGGGATCCAACTGCCTAATGGTATCCAACTCATGACTCCTTCTCATAATGCGCTCGTAATTAGCGCTAATTCAGCGGCCGGCCTGGCGATCGTAAACCAACGGCCAATTCCAGAATCTGCCCTTAGCCTTCTGTTGAATCGGTATCAGGATGAATATCGATGCGCCAACCTGTTAATCGTGCGGCCAATCTTGCATTTTGTCCGTCTTTGCCAATAGCTAATGAGAGTTGATAGTCCGGAACAATAACCTTGGCACTTCTTGTCGCGAGATCAGTAATTTGAACTTGAGAAACCTTAGCTGGGGCTAGTGCTGCAGCTACAAACTCTGCTGGATCTTCTGACCATTCAACTATGTCAATTTTTTCACCGTGTAGTTCATCCATTACTGCTCTTGCGCGAGATCCGAGTGGTCCAATTAATGAACCTTTTGCACTCACTCCTGCACGATGTGTTTTCACTGCAAGTTTTGTTCTATGTCCGGCCTCTCGTGCTACCGCCATGATCTCGACAATACGATCACCAATTTCTGGAACCTCAAATGCAAAAAGTTGTTTGACTAAAGCCGGGTGTGAGCGAGAGAGCATAATCTCTGGCCCTTTCAATCCCTGTTTAACTTCTACAACAAAACATTTAATGCGGTCTCCGTGATTATAAATCTCTCCAGGAACTTGTTCCTGTGGAGGAATACGACCTTCAACACGTCCTAGGTTTACGTTAATCATTTTTGGATCTCTACCTTGTTGGACAACACCAGAGATGACATCTCCTACATTAGCCGTGAACTCTCCAACAATTTCAGCATCATTAGTTTCACGCATTTTTAACTTAATTATCTGACGCGCCGTTGAAGTTGCAACTCTTGAGAAACCATCAGGGCTATCGACTTCTTCACCTATACGAGATCCATCTTCTGCGAAAATGGGAACTAAAATAGTTATCTCTCCAGTTTCACGATCTAAGTGGGCATGGGCATGGCGCTTAGCCATCTCGCTTTGGTTATATGCGCCTAATACAGCAACTTCAATTCCATAGATGAGGTTTTCTAAGTTGATATCTTTCTCAGTTGTTAGCGCAATAAGAGCGCTCATCTCCACATGCATTAGATCTCATCCTTGCGATTAAACTCGATTTCAACATTTGCTTTTTTTATCTCAGCAAAATTTACTTCATGAGTTTTCATTCGTCCCTTAATATTTTCAATCAAGATCGCCCGAACTTCATCAAACTCAGTTAAGCGACCGGAAACCTCTGAACCGTCAGCCAGAACTACTTTTATGATTCTGGTTAAATTCTTTGTCCAGTGTCTGGGTAATGTGAGCGCTCTTTCAATACCTGGAGAGCTAACTTCTAGAGTAAAGCCTTCATCAAATAATGGTGACTCATCCAAGAGTGCAGAAATTTCTCGGCTGATCTCGGTGATCTCATCCAGGTTCATAGGTGCAATGCTGTCTATCATGCATGTAACGATGCGATGGTTGCCGGGGTTGCTGGTAAATACATCTTCTAGAAAGAATCCTGCAGTTTCTACAGTAGGTCGAATTAAGTCGGCTATTGAGTCTTTTAGTGCCATCGATTTCTTCTTTCTATTAAGTTGTAGAGCAAGTGTAACGCGAAGAATTAGAAGGTGGCAATTCCGACTCTGACAATTAAGACAACGGTAACAAGCAGAAAGACTTTACGAACTAAGGTTGAGCCCCCTCGTATAGCCAATCTAGAACCAATAATTGCCCCAGTGATATTGGCGCAGCCCATAATGATTCCGATCTGCCAAATAACGGCGCCATTGATTCCAAAAACAATTAAGGCGCCAACATTTGTTGCCACATTTACAACTTTTGCGATCGCAGATGCAGTTATGAATGCATATCCCAAAGTTGCAACAAGAATCAGCATTAAAAATGAACCAGTGCCAGGTCCAAAAATTCCATCGTAAAAACCAATCACAGCACCTGCGATCGCTCCTATTTGGATTCGTTGCTTGGGTACATGGCGTAGAACTTCTAACTTTCCAAGATCAGGCTTAAGCCATGTATAAATTGCAACGGCTATCAGCAAAACTAAAATCATTGGACGCATGCTGCTAGTTGGAATTCTGGATGCTAGAACTGCTCCAACTGCAGATCCAAAGAAAGCCGGAATAGCCATAGCTAATAGAACTTTTGGATCAGGTTTTATCTGCTTTCGATAAAGGGCAGCAGCGGTGGTTGTACCAAAAACTGCCGATAACTTATTCGTTCCAAGTACTTCTGCTGCAGGAGAATTAGGCAATCCAATCAGGAGTGCAGGAAGTTGAACTATTCCCCCACCACCGGCTATTGAATCAACAAAACCTGCAAGAAATGAGGCGGAAAGTAAAAACAATCCCGTTGCAAGTGAGAGTTCTGCGAACACAGCTACTTAAGAAGCTCTGCGATTGCAGAAACAGCTGATGTAAGGGGAACTTCCTTTTTGTCGCCGGTTTTACGAACTCGAATCTCAACATTTCCTTCAGCTAGCGCCTTGCCAACGACAACAATGACAGGATTGCCAATCAGTTCGGCGTCTTTGAATTTAACACCAGGGGATGCATCTCTTCGATCATCTACCATTGTTGTAATTGACTGTGCTTCTAGCTTTGTTGCCAATTCAATTGCTGTATCAAACAAAAGATCATCCTTACCAGCGGCAACAATGTGTACTTTTGCTGGTGCCAGCTCTACAGGCCAATTAAGACCAATTTCATCGTGTGTCTGTTCTGCAATAGCAGCTACCGCGCGTGAAACTCCAATTCCATAAGAGCCCATAGTGACAACTTGCGATTTTCCATTGCTATCCAAGACTGTCAGATCAAGTGCTTTGGCATACTTTCTTCCAAGTTGAAAGATATGCCCGATTTCAATTGCGCGATCAATGATTACTGCAGTTGAACACTCTGGACATGCATCTCCAGCCCGAACTTCGGCAGCTTCAACGTATGAATCAGGAGTGAAATCTCTTCCATTAACTACGTTGCGTGCATGGCGATCTTTCTTGTTTGCACCTGTTACCCAAGCTGTGCCCGGCGCGATTCGAGGATCTGCATAAACGGTAATCCCTGATTTTTTTGCATCCTGAGGCCCAATGTATCCCTTTACCAAAGATGGAAACTTTGCAAAATCTGCATCTTCAAATACTCGAAGTTCATGAACTCCACTTAAGTTTTCTTGCAATCGCTTTACGTCAACTTCACGATCGCCGGGAACTAAAACAGAGATCGCTTTTCCATCTGCCATCATCATGACATTCTTCAAAGTATCTGCCCCTGTAAATCCGCCTCCAAATTTTTCATTAAGAACAGCCACGAGTGAATCAATTGTTGGAGTATTAGGTGTATCCAGCTCCTCAAACGCTGCAACCTTTGAAAAATCCTGTGCCGGAACTTTTGTCACCATAGCTTCAACATTTGCAGCAAAACCACATGAAGGGCAAAGCACGTATGTGTCTTCACCGGTTGGGCATGGAGCTAAAAACTCTTCTGATTTTGAGCCACCCATTGCACCTGAAACCGCTTTGACGATGTTGTACTTCATGCCAAGACGATCAAATGTCCTTACGTAGGCCTGTCGATGACTTTGGTAGGAAATCTCTAATCCTTCATCATCTATATCAAATGAGTATGAATCTTTCATTACAAACTCTCGGCCCCGAATAATTCCACTGCGTGGTCGTGCTTCATCACGAAATTTTGTCTGAATTTGATAAATACTTAAAGGTAAATCCTTGTAAGAGGAGTATTCGCCCTTAACCATAAGTGTGAACATCTCTTCATGAGTTGGGCCAAGTAAATAGTCGCCGCCCTTACGATCCTGCAATCTAAAAAGTGCAGGACCATACTCATCCCAACGGTTGGTAGTTTCATATGCATCACGAGGCAATAAAGATGGAAAGTGAACTTCCTGAAACCCGGCTATATCCATCTCTTCTCGGATAACACGCTCAATATTTCGAAGAGTAATTACACCCAAAGGCAGCCATGAATAAATTCCAGCAGCAATTCGTCGAACATAACCTGCGCGGATTAAAAGCTTGTGACTTGCAACTTCTGCATCGGCTGGGTCATCGCGAAGCGTACGCAAAAATAGCGTAGACATTTTCAACATGTGCGAACTCTATCGAATATCAACTGAAGGTTGCCCTGAAGCAACCCCTGCGGCTTCCATTTCTTCTGCTAATCGCATCGCTTCTTCGATAAGTACCTCAACAATTTGCGCTTCAGGAACGGTTTTAATTACGACGCCTTTGACAAATATCTGGCCTTTTCCATTTCCTGATGCAACGCCTAGATCTGCCTCTCTAGCTTCTCCAGGTCCATTAACTACACAACCCATAACAGCCACCCGTAATGGCACTGTCATTCCTTGTAGTCCTGCCTGAACTTTTTCGGCCAATGTGTAAACATCCACCTGCGCGCGGCCACATGAAGGACAAGAAACAATCTCTAGTTTGCGTTGGCGAAGATTTAAAGATTCAAGGATCGACATACCAACTTTGATCTCTTCAACAGGTGGTGCCGAAAGTGAAACTCTGATCGTGTCGCCAATTCCTTCTGCCAATAAAATTGAAAATGCTGTTGCAGATTTAATTGTTCCTTGAAATATAGGACCGGCCTCTGTTACACCTAAGTGCAAAGGATAATCACACTGCGCAGCAAGTAATCGATAAGCACTCACCATAGTGACAGGATCGTGATGCTTTACTGAAATCTTTATATCTGAAAAGCCATGCTCTTCAAATAATGATGCCTCCCAAAGGGCAGATTCCACAAGTGCTTCCGGTGTCGCTTTGCCATATTTAGCCAGCAAGCGTGGATCAAGTGAGCCAGCATTAACTCCAATTCGAATAGGAATTCCAGCATCCCCTGCGGCCTTGGCAACTTCTTTAACTTTGTCATCAAACTGTTTTATATTGCCGGGATTAACGCGAACTGCGGCGCACCCTGCATCTATGGCAGCAAATATGTACTTAGGCTGAAAATGGATATCAGCAATTACGGGAATCTGTGACTTCTTCGCAATTTGAGCAAGCGCATCTGCATCATCCTGACTAGGCACAGCAACGCGAACTATCTGGCATCCCGATGCTGTTAGTTCGGCAATCTGCTGCAACGTTGCGTTTACATCTGAAGTCAACGTTGTGCACATCGATTGAACAGAGACTGGGTGATCACTGCCAACGCCAACAGATCCAACTTTTAGCTGCTTAGTCTTTCGTCGTGGATGCAGCGTTGCTGGTGGCGCGCTTGGTATTCCGAGATCAACCATGTCTTTATTCTGCACTAACTTTGGGAAATTCGCTCACATTACAGGTTGAGAACCACAGGATTAATGACATCTGCCACAAGTAGTAGCAAGGTCAAAGAGGCAAGGATGACAAAAACCACCATTGTTACTGGGGTTAAAACAGTGACATCAATCGCTGCTGGTCGAGAACGTCCTCTCATTCGAGCAAGGAGTGCACGTATTTCATCAGCAATTGCAACAGCCATATGTCCACCATCTAATGGAAGAATTGGAAGCAGGTTAAAGATTCCGATAAATATATTCAAACTTGCAATAATCAAGAGGAAAGTTGATATCCGTTCTTGGACAGTAAGTTGATCACTTCCAACTGCTTCACCAGATACTCGCGCAACACCGACAACTCCCACTAAACCATTTGCATCGCGCTCTTCACCTCGAACTGTCTGGCCCCATAGAGCAGGAATTTTGGATGGCAAGCTCATTAGAGATTTAATGCTCTCGGTAACAAAACTCTTTGTAACAGTTGCAGAGTTACTTATTGAGGAAAGCAATCCAAAACGCTTGACACCAACTTCATTGACGATTCCTAGAAGATATCTTTTTTCTCCATCAATTTCAGTCAAACGAGGTTCAGCTCGAACGGTAATGATTTGTCCTTGCCTATCAATGGTAAGTATTACCTCTTTACCTCCAGAGTTTCGAATAACTTCGACATCTTTGTACCAGGATGTTACTTTGACTCCATTAATTGAAAGAACTTCATCTCCTACTTCAATACCAGATGAGGCAGCAACTGAGCCTTCAACTACTTCACCAATAACTGGAAGAACTTGATTCGTACCAACTCCTGCAAAAAGTGTAAATAGAAGTAGAAATCCCAATACAAAATGGAGAAATGAACCAGCGCCTAAAACAATAAGTTTACGACCAGAACTTGCCTTATAAAAAGCGCGGTCTTCTTCACCTGGCAACATCTGATCATTAGGCGCCATTCCCTCGATCTTGCAATAACCGCCAGCAGGAATAACTTTAATTCCAAACTCAGTCTCACCGCGTTGAGTAGACCAGATTCTCTTTCCAAATCCAACAAAAAACTCTGAAATACGCATACCGAAACGCTTTGCAGTTATGTAGTGACCAAACTCGTGAATCATGACTGAAGCAAGAAGCGCAACTATAAAAGCGATAATTCCAAGAAATTGCATTGTTAACCTAACGTGAGTAGTTGCCTAGGATAATGGACCATACCCCTGACACCTTAATGAACTCAGTTTATCGGTCGAGAAGATTCTGAGTAGGTGAATAGGGGTTACCACTGCGTCTTTTTGCAATTGCACTTAAAGCCTCTAAAACTACGCGATTTGCCAAAATAGCTGTGATCTCTGCATTATCAAATGGCGGACAAACCTCAACAACATCGATTCCAACGACAGGAAGTTCTAGACAGATTCTGCGCACTGCTTCTAATAGTTCGCGACTTGTCATTCCACCAGGTTCTGGTGTTCCAGTTCCAGGTGCCATACCCGGATCAACCACATCGATATCTACAGATAAAAACACACCATCACAACCATCAACAAGGGTTGCAAAAGACTCATCTAAAACTGTGTTTAAACCGCGATGTGCAATCTCTGTCATTTCATATGAACGCATACCTTGATCGCGCATCCAATTAAGAGTTGCATCCTCAGGCCAATATCCGCGCAGACCTAACTGTAAGAATCGATCTCCGCGAACAAATCCATTATTAATCAAATTACGCATGGGAGTTCCGTGGCCAACTAGGGCGCCAAATTGATCCTCACCTGTGTCGGCATGAGCATCAAAGTGAATCATTGAAATTGTGCCCAAGCCTCTGTGCGTCGCAATTCCCGCAACATCGGCAGATGCAATTGAGTGATCCCCGCCAAGAACAACAGGGATGATTCCAGCGCGTGAAATCTTTTCAGTTGCCGCAGCTAAAATTGCTAACGATCCAGTTAAGTCCGAACCTGGCATCATTAAATCACCAGCATCAAAAACCTTTAAATCTTTAAGTCCATCGCTTCGAAGTGCAAGATGTGGACGCGAACCATCATGAGGCAAGTAATCTCCACCTCGGATAGCTTGTGGACCAAACTTGGCACCAGAACGGTGAGATGTTCCACTATCAATGGGTGCACCAAGAATAATTACGTCTGCGCCTTCATAAGATTTTGGATCTTCTAGGTCGCAGGATGGAATGCCTAGAAAAGTAAAGTTTGGACCATACATATTTCCGTGATTGGTCATTTGGATACTTTAGTTTTTTTACTAATTAACTGACCTGCGATAACGATGGCAAGGGCTAAGAAAAACATTGCCGAACCAATGACATTTGCTTGCGCTGGAATACCACGAGCAGCTGATACATATACAAATTTTGGAAAAGTCGTCAAAGTTCCAGAGTTGAAGTTAGTGATAATAAAGTCATCAAAAGACAAACTAAAGGCAAGAAGGGCAGCTGCTGCAATTCCAGGTGCAACAAGAGGCAAAGTTACTCGACGAAATGTCTGGAACTCATTTGCATAGAGATCCATCGCTGCCTGTTCTAACCGTGGATCAAGGGATGCAATTCTTGCCTTAACTGTTACGACAACAAATGAGACGCAAAAGACCACGTGCGCAATGACTGTGGGCCAAAATCCTGGATTTATTTGAAAGACTAGAAAGAGTGAGAGCAGTGATGCGCCTAAAACAATCTCCGGTGTTGCCATTGGCAAAAAGATAAGCAGGTTAGATGTAGACCTACCCTTAAATGCATAACGCCCAATTGCAAAGGCGATCATGGTCCCGAGAATCGTTGAAAAGATCGTCGCCAGAAGACCTATCTTGATCGAATTTCCAAGTGCCGTACATATCTCAGGGGCGCCACAAGGGTTTTGCCAATTTTTTAAAGTGAAGCCCTTCCAGATCAAATTACTTTTACCTGAATCATTAAATGAAAATGCAAAGGTATAGGCAACTGGAATGAACAAGTATGTAAATCCAAAGAATGCATAGATTCGAATAAGGTTTCGACCAAACCAGCGTGATAGGCGAGCTTGTACCGGAATCGTAGGAATCGTTGCATCTTTAATTTTTGTCATACAAGCTCCTCCGTTCCAGCTTTACGAATATACAAAGTCACAAGTATTAAAATCGCCGCCATTAAAGTAAAGGACAATGCCGCTGCCGTTGGATAATCAACGATTCTAAAGTAGCGAGATTCAATGACATTACCGAGCATTTTTGTATTCGGATTACCTAGAATTGCAGCGTTGACGTAATCTCCAGCTGCTGGAATAAAAGTTAGCAAAGTTCCGGCAACTACACCTGGCATAGAAAGAGGCAGAGTGACTCTTCTGAAAGTTGTTATTCCATTTGCGTAAAGATCCCCCGATGCCTCCATCGTTCGTGGATCTATACGCTCAAGTGATGCGTAAAGTGGCAATGTCATAAATGGTAGAAAGTTATAGGTCATACCAAGTACAACCGCAAAGGATGTAGAGGTCAATGTTGTGCTTTCACCAATGATTCCCAACGTTCGAAGTGGTGGGACAACAAAACCTTCCTCGCCAAGAATCTGCTTCCAAGCAACTGTACGCAATAAGAATGATGTGAAAAATGGCGCAATAATTAGAACCAATAAAATATTTTTAAACCGGCCTGATTTAAATGCGATTGCGTAGGCCAAAGGATAAGCAATTGCAAGTGCCAACAAGGTGGCACAGATTGCAAAGATGAATGAGCGCGCAAACTGCTCTCTGTTTTCTACGAATGCATCAATATAGTTAGCAAAGCGAAACGTTTGCTCATATTCACCAGTATCTCCACCGGCAATAGGAGTCTGCGTAGATGTTTGAGCTAAATTGACGATAGGTAGTATGAAAAAAGTAAAGAGAAATAGAAATCCTGGTAATAAAAGCAGATAAGGCAACTTCACCTTTGACAAAATGCTACTCATCTTCATCAAGATCGTCAGGTGCGACTTCTGTACCTGCTTCAACATCCTCATCACCGCGAAGTGCAAACGTGAAATTTGGTTCCCAGCAAATTAATACTTGATCACCTTTATTAAAAGGTGGAACTCCATCATCATTTTGTTCAAAGACCATGAGCTCTTGACCCCATGGCATAGCCACTTGGTACTGAGTTGATACACCAATGTATGAAACTTCTTCGATGTGACCGCCGGTTAGAACGTTGCCACGTGTTGGTGTGCCAACCAATGAGATACGAAACTTCTCTGGACGAATTCCGGCGTAGATTGAATTATCTTCTGCGTGACTTCTACTCTTAGGCATAGAAATCTTTTGTCCAAAAAGATCAACAACTAAGTTATCGCCATCAGTTCCCTCGATGCGGCCTTTAATCAAGTTTGACTGGCCTAAAAAGTTTGCAACGAATGCGGTTTTAGGATTGTCATAAAGATCAGCCGGTGAACCCATCTGTTCAATTCCGCCTTCATTCATTACAGCGATCGTGTCGGCCATTGTCATAGCCTCTTCTTGATCGTGTGTAACGTGAACGAAAGTCAGCCCGACTTCACGCTGAATCCACTTGAGTTCAATCTGCATCTGACGACGCAATTTAAGATCAAGTGCACCGAGCGGCTCATCGAGTAAAAGCAGCGCGGGGCGATTAACAATGGCTCTAGCCAATGCAATTCTCTGTTGCTGTCCACCGGAGAGCTGTGTTGG
>CAMCYA010000033.1 GCA_945883675.1 Bifidobacterium breve | reverse complement strand
CATCTTCGTGCCCCCAACGGGATTCGAACCCGTGTTACCGCCGTGAAAGGGCGATGTCCTAGGCCCCTAGACGATGGGGACGTTAAAGGCTGGCCTATCGTACCCGTGACTCACACTGAAAACCAAAACGAGTTTTACTCCGCTATTTCCAACGCTTTTTCTCGCTTATTTCGCAGGGCTAAAAGTGAACTGGTGACAAGGGCGACTCCGGCTGCAAAGAGGCCAAGGGCTGAACCAAGTGAACCACCCAATGTAGAACCAACAAATTCACCGACACCAACAGTTGTTGTCAGCACCGCAGTGAGAAGTAACGGCCAGCGGTTGACACGAAGATAGAGCCAGGTTGTCAGGGCTGCAGCATAAATCATCAGAAGATATGAAATCACTCGCTCGGAATCAATGAAGAAAATCTGCCCTGCTATAAAGAGCGTTGCGCCACCAAAGATATAGCCCAAAAATTCATCTACATATTTACTGTAAGTCAGAGCCAACCAGCCAGATCCGAGAAGAAGAAAATAGATTGCAACAAAGAGTGTGGTCTCACTTCCCTGAGGTGTTAAATCCGAGATAGCCATAATGCCTGAGACAAAGATAAAACCATAGAGAGTAAAGTGACCGACAAAAGATTGCACCAAGTAGTAGCCAATGAGTGCAATTGCAGTTCCACCCAAGAAAGCCAGGGTTGGCGCATCATTTTTTTGATGGATTATTGCAATCGTTGCAGTCGCACTCGCTGCAGAAAACCCATAGAGCACACCCGACAAGCGAGATTTAACAGCTGTAAGCGAACCTACAAAAAGTCCCAGCGAAAAGAGGATTATGGCAAGGGCTCCAAAGAGAACTGCGCGTTGCCATTGGGTAAAGGCATCCCATCTCGTTGCGGTAATGATTGCAATCGCAATAACAAGAAATGCTCCACCGACATAACCAGCGATTTCAGCTAGAACACTGGTGCGTGAATCAGATGGCGCATCTGTACTTTCAAATCGTTCACGAACTAGCTCGGCTTGATCGGCGCTCAAGGACCCGTCATGCACGAGTCCATCGAGCGCCGCATCAAGCTTACGAGCGTCAGTCATTAATTATGCCAAGCTCCAACGGATGGTGATTGAGACGGTGACATCTTGCTCACCAAGATCGATCTCAGTTGCCATGGAATCAGAAGCCTTTGCCACACCAACAAATGATGGGTAGACCATTGGGCTTGAGTTTTCGACAAGGAATGTGACCTTGCCAAGCTTTACATCAAGCAGTTCGGCATACGAAGCTGCCTTTGCTTTGGCGTTAGCAACTGCTGCTGCGCGAGCAGATGCAGTTGCCTTTGCTGAATCAAGAACAAACGGCGTAGCACCCTGGATAGAGACTGCATCTCCACCAGCAGCGACTACATCGTCAACGATGGCACCAGCATTTGTAGCATTGCGGATAATCACTTCAAAGCTCTGGCTAGCGCGATATCCGATCTGAACGGAACCCTTATCTTGTGTGTAGTTGTACTCAGGATAGACAGAGATGCTTTTTGTTTTTACATCCTTTGTGGCAATCAGCTTTGCCTTAAGCGCTGCACGCACCTTGGCTGCTGCAGCCGATGCCTGTGACAAAGCTGCTGCGCTAGTTGGGGCAATAACAGTGACAGTGGCGTTGAGACGAACCGCATCAGGAGTCACCTGTACAACACCCTCTGCATTAACAGTGATGTAGCGAGTTGGAGTGGCCGCCGATGCCGGAAGAGCGAAGGCTGCTGCTGCGACAAGGACGACTACGGGAATTGCAATAAGCTTTTTTGGGCTAACTTTCTTATTTAGTTTCATAGCGCAAGTATCGCACCTCTTCATAACGTTTATCTGTGTAGAAACTGATACAACTCTGTGTGATCACCAGACATTTTCTCCAAAGAGAAATACCTCAAAGCCCGCTCTCGCCCGGCCGCGCCCATGATCTGGCGCAGTACTGGGTCGATGATCAATTTCTCAAGGGCATCAGTGAGGGCAGAGGGTGATGTATCGGTGAGATACCCATTACTTTCGTGAATAACAATGTCGCCTATCGATCCCACCCCAGTTGCGACAATCGGCAATCCGGCTTGGGCCGCCTGAATCAGAGTCAGTGGAATCCCTTCATTGTCACTGGTGAGAATTGCGATATCACTCGCTGCAAAAAGTTCAGAGATATCTTTGCGCCAGCCCAGAAAGGTGATTGGTAACCCTTGCTCACCAGCGCGAGTCTTCGACTTCTCAAAGAGGTCACCTTCACCAGCCACAACAATTCTCGCCTTAAGCCCACGCGACTTAATTTCAGATGCGACATCGAGTAATCGATCAGGTCGCTTGATCTGCGTTAAACGCCCCACAAAGGCGATATAGGTAAGACCATCTTCCATTTCAAAAGTTGCCCGAATCTTGGCCTTGTCAAACTTCCTAGGATCCTTAAGGCCGGGAAAGAAGACCTTGTACTGATCGACTTTTCCGATACCGGCTGCCAATAAATCATCTTTAACTTTATTTCCTACTGCAATCAGTACATCTGTGCGGTGTGCCAAAAACTTTTCAATCGCAATAACCAGGTGAACTTTCCATCCACTAAAATATCCGTGTAACAAGTGGCCATGAAAGGTATGTACCCGTTTTACTTTGCGCCCCGCCATCATCGAAGCCAGTCGACCGAGGACTCCAGCTTTTGCTGTATGTGTATGAACGATATCGGGGCGAAGTTGACGCAACATTCCAACGAGAGCGAAGAATGCCCGCACATCTGCCACCAAAGATACAGAACGCCCAAGGCCTGCAATACGAGTCGCCTTCACATCTGTTGCGACAGTCTCTAAATAATCTGCCTCATTCTCATCGCAATATCCAGTGATCAATGTCTGCTCAACCACGCTTTTATCCAGCGATCTCATCAGATCAGCCACGATGACTGCAGGGCCTCCCACATTCATGCGCGCAATGATCTGCACGACCCTCACTGGTTGCTTTGCCATGTGGTTATCTTCTCGCAAAAAGTCGGGATAATTGCGCACATGAGCGATAGCCAATTCGTATCCCGCTGCACAGCAGATGCGATGAGTAACGCCGCCACCTCTCTATTAGCAGGCAATCTCGTGGCCTTTCCTACCGAGACCGTCTATGGCCTCGGCGCAGATGCATCCAATTCAGAAGCAGTAGCAAAGATTTACCGCGCTAAAGGTCGCCCAGCAGATCACCCGTTAATTGTCCATATCGGATCAATGGATGGAATCGGATACTGGGCCGATGAGATTCCAGCATATGCAGTTGATCTTGCTCGTAACTTCTGGCCCGGACCCATGACACTTGTTTTCCAGCGATCGATCAACGCTAAAGATTTCATCACCGGAGGACAACCAACTGTCGGCCTTCGCGTTCCAGATCATGTTGTTGCTTTAGCACTTCTTGATTCAGCAAAGAAGCTCGGCATACAAGGAGTTGCCGCTCCTAGCGCCAATCGATTTGGCCATGTCTCACCCACCACAGCTGATGCTGTCATCGAAGAACTCAGCGAATACTTAAGCACTCAAGACAAAATTCTTGACGGCGGCCCATCGACTGTCGGTCTTGAATCAACAATCATCGATTGCACAACAGATTCACCACACATCTTGCGACCTGGTGCGATCACGCAAGAGATGATCGAGGAAGTCAGTGGACTTAAAGTTACAGATGCACAATCAGAAATTCGCGTCAGTGGTACACTTGAAAATCATTACTCACCACAAGCCACAGTTGTACTGAATCAAGAACCAAAGAGCGGTGAGGGTTTCATTGCAATGCACGATGTTGCAACACCTGATGGCGTTATTCGATTGGCATCACCCACTTCAATCGAAGAGTATGCGCGCACTTTGTATGCAGCCCTTCGCTTTGGTGATTCCCGGGGGCTTTCGACCATTTGCGTCACGCCACCGAGTGGTGATGGCCTCGCGATCGCTATCCGCGACCGCCTAGTACGCGCTTCCCATGGGCGCTAGAACTGGTAAATCTCCGCTAGAATTCGCGAGCATTTAGTTGCAGTGGGGCCTTTAGCTCAGTCGGTAGAGCAACGGACTTTTAATCCGTGGGTCGTCGGTTCGAGCCCGACAGGGCCCACTTCTGTTTAAGCATGAAAATCTCTTCGTCACCGCACTCACCCTGGTCAGCCTCGCCTTAAGCACCGTGAGATGAAAATAAGTGTTATGAGGTTGTTACCTAAAGAATCTAGTCAATAAGGAGAAAAGGCAGTAACTTCGGCACGGTAAACGTTTACAGTTAAAGATTGGTGAACCAATGACGACTATCAGGTCGGTGGCTGAAGAGGCAGGGGTATCAATAGCCTCTGTTTCTAGGGTCATTAATGGTCTCGCCGCCCGCGGGGATACCGAAGAGCGTGTGTGGAAGGCTATCAAGGCCCTTGATTATCAGCCTAATTCGGCTGCCCGAGCACTCAAAGTTCGCCGTTCTGAACAAATCTGTCTCTCTTTTGATGATTTAGCAAACCCTGCTTACACCATGATGACCCGTGGCGTTGGACAGGCGTTAAGTGCTAGCGAATACCGCTTAGTTTTGGCATCTGCTTTTTCCTCCGTTGAAGAAATCATTAAGCACCTGAAAACAATGGGACGTGGTTTTGCCGATGGATTAATCATTTCACCAATTTATGGTGATGTACGAATTACAAAGTTACTTTCAAATTTACAGATTCCTGTGGTTGTCATCGGAACTTTGCCTGAGGGGATCAATGCCGACAATGTCTGGGTTGATTCATCTGCTGGCGTAGAAGCTGCAATTGTGCACTTGAAGCACGTTGGTCGGAAGAAAATAGCTTTCTTGAATGGTCCGCTCTCAACAAATCCTGGTCGAAGGCGTCTGGCTGCTTTTCACAATGCATTAGCGAGTAACAATTTACAAAGCCTTTCCGAAAATGTATTCCAGGCCGATGCGTTCTCTCCCGACTCGGCTTATCAGACAATTTCTTCTTCAAAAAATCTAAGTACCTTTGATTCGATTATTTGTGCAAATGATCAGCTTGCAGCTGGTCTGATGAAATATTGCAGTCAGAATCAAATCGAAATTCCTTCGGACTTAGCAGTTATTGGAATTGATAACACTGATTTATCTTCACTCTTGAGACCCACCCTTACGACCATCGATCTGCACGCTGAAGAAAGAGGAGCCCTTGCTGCGCAATTAATGTTGCAACGATTAGCGGACCCCACGAGACCAATTCAAAAAATAGTTGTCGAACCGACGTTAGTCATACGTGAATCAACGGAGGAAAAATGAGTACTGTTGTAAACAAGCGTCGCCGTAGAGCCAATGCAGGAAAAATGTATAACCGAGGCGCCTGGAAATACGCGGTACCAGTATTTATTCCACTCGTTCTGTTAAGCGTTGTCCCACTCGTGCAGGCCATTTGGACTGCATTTACTGATCAAGTGGCAGGCTTTAACGTAGAAATAAAATTTATTGGTCTTGAAAACTTTAGAAGACTATTAACCGACACCATGTTTTGGGCATCTTTTAGAATCGGAATTATTTGGGCAGTCTCGGTAACTCTGTTAGCTCTTGTTCTCGGCTTCGGATTGGCTTTACTGCTTAATCAGAAACTAAGGTTCCTTGGCTTGATGCGCGTACTTTCATTGGTTCCTTGGGCGATGCCACCGGTAATCGTTGCAATTATGTGGAGCCTTCTATTAAGGCCAACTAGCGGACCTGTTGATCAGATTTTTTCAACTCTTCGAATTCCAGGAGCTGGAACAGATTGGCTGGGAAATTTCAATACAGCTTTTCCAACTGTAATTTTGATTGGTGCATGGGTTGCTATGCCAATCATCACGGTATCGATTTTGGCTGCGATACAAGGTATTCCATCAGAGATGATCGAAGCCTCAATTATTGACGGTGCGAATGCATGGCAACGCTTTCGTTATATTACTGTTCCAGCAGTTCGTGCAATCACAACTGCATTGGTAGCTCTCAATATTATTTGGCAATTTGGTTCATTTGGACTTGTGTTCGTCTTAACAGCAGGTGGTCCTGGCGGCAAAACTTTCGTCCCAGCATTGTTTGCATACAACGAAGCGTTCAAATATGGAAACTTTGGTTATGCAGCTTCTATGGGTGTTGTTATGGCCTTAGCGATTCTTCTGATGCTCGGCGTGTACTTAAAGGCTAGCAAGCGTGAGGACGTGCAGCGATGACTCAAAACATAGTAAAACCAGAGAAGAAAAAGCGAAAGCTTTACCTGATCCCGACATACTTTTTAGTTATTTGTTATGTAATTTTCTTGGGCTTTCCTTTCTTGTGGATGTTTGCCACTTCCTTCAAAACTCCTTATGAGTTATTGCAGCTAAACCAATCACTCTTCCCAGAGGGTTTCTATCTACAGAACTATGTAGATATTCTTGAAAAGCGTGGTTTGATTAATTCGGCTAAAAATTCATTGGTAATTGCAGTGTGTACAACCGTTCTGACCACAATTTTGGCGGTTCCGGCAGGGTATGCCATTGCTCGCTTGAGGAAAATCTTTTCGGGTGCGGCAACTGGTTGGATTTTGATTAGCCAAGTCTTCCCTGTCTCATTAATCATCATTCCGTTATTTATGGCGGTGAGACGAGTTGGTTTATTAGACAGTATTTGGGGCCTAGTCCTAGTGTATTTAGTGGCAGCACTGCCCTTCGCGCTGTGGATGCTCAAGGGTTATGTCTCTGCAATACCTATAGATCTTGAAGAAGCGGGCGCTATGGATGGCTTATCGTCTTTTCAGATTTTGCGTTACATCGTATTTCCTCTACTTGTTCCAGGAATTGTGGCTACTGCCTTGTTTACTTTCTTGAATTCGTGGAACGAATTTTTCTTTGCACTCGTTCTTATTCAATCTCCCGAAAGCGAAACCTTGCCATTAACACTTGCACGGTTTATGGGATCTGAAGGCCAGGTACTACTAGGCCCTCTAGCTGCCGGTGCATTCCTGGCAACGATCCCATCCTTACTCGTTTTTGGAATAATGCAAAAAAAGCTTGCAAGTGGTCTGTTGTCTGGAGCGGTAAAAGGATGATGCTCTAGATGACGGAAAACATGCGGGAGAGTAGTGAAAAATGTGCGTTAACACGTACAGCCAGTAATTACTTTAATGATCAACCCTCACAAACTAAAGGAGAAAAAGTGAAAAGAGTAAAGCTGCTGGCGCTTATGTCAGCATGTGCAATGTTAGCAACAGTTGCAGTTGCAATTCCTGCAAAGGCTAATTCTATCGAAATGACATATTTGACCCCTGCGTACCTTAAGGGCACAGTTGCAACAACAGAGAGAATTGTTGCTGACTGGAATAAAGCAAATCCAAATGCAACAGTTAAAATTGTTTACGGTGACGTAAACAATATGGATGACAAACTAACAACAGCATTTATCGGGAATGTCGCACCAGATATTTTCCAGCATGAGGCTGCATCAATTCTGCCATTTTCAAAACAAGGCTACCTAGCTGATCTATCAAAAGAAATGCGCCCGATCAAGAGCTCGATGCCTATAGGTCTGTGGAATGTTGGTTCTTATAAAGCCAAGTTATACGGCGTCCCAACAATGACTCAGACATACTCAGTATTTGCAAACGTCGATGCCTTTAAGAAGGCAGGAGTTCCGATTCCAGTAGGAACAAACACTTTCACATGGGATGATTACCGTGAATTGGCTAAAAAGTTTACAACTGATGGTAAGTACGGACTTGCTTGGGGACTTCGATCACCAGCTGCTATGTCCATGATCATGGGAATGAATTACAACGCTAAATTCTTCCGCGGTCTGACTTCAAGTGGTGGTGCCAACCTCTCAGTTGGTGCAGCAGAACTTGAAGTTCCATCTCGAATTCATCAGATGATCTACACCGACAAGTCAATTGATCCAGCATCATTGACAATGACTGGAGCGGGACCAATTCCTGGTTTCTTGGCTGGAAAATATGCAATGATTTTTGCAGCTACTTACATCGCGGGTGACTTAGATGTTGCAGCGAAGGCTTCAGGCTTTAACTGGACAGCACTCCCACTCCTCAAGGGAGTTACTAATCAGCAGGGTGCTAACCCTCAGACTCTCTCTGTCTCTGCTCAAAGCAAGCACAAGAAGCAGGCAGCAGCCTTCATTCGTTTCATGGTCCAGGATAAGAATCTTGCTGAGCTTGCGCTCGGTGAAGGTTTGACCCCATCAACTTCGGGCTCATTGAAGATTGCACAAGAGACAAAGAAGGGCAGCGCCGGATGGAAACAAATTCTTGATGATGGCGATGCACTTGCGTTAGCTCCGTTTACCTTGGTACCTGGTTACCAAAAATGGAAAGATACAGTCTTGCAACCTGCTATGCAGCAGTACATCCAAGGCAAAATCACAATCGCTGAGTTAAAGAAGCGTCAACTGGATGGATGGAAATCTATCCGCTAGTCACTCTATAAATCGGGGGTTGATCATCCGAGGGTGAGCGTTTGGTTGGGGTCGTTGTATAGCGGCCCCAACCAAACCAACCAACGTTCCTAGTCCACGTAAAATTTCAATTAAAAAGAATGGAAAACTATGTCAATTTTAGAAGACAAGGCAATTGGGGCGTTATCAGGCGCTGCCGTTGGAGACTCACTAGGAGGAGCAACTGAGGGGTATAGCCCAGAAGTCCTTCAGGAGCGATTCGGCGGACTTGTCAGAGACATAGTTGGTCCATTTAATGTTGAGTGGAAAACCGCTCGTCCCGTTTCACCTTTTCATAAAGGCAACGGGCATATCACCGACGACACTCTTATGACCGAAGCACTTATCTCAGTTTATGAAAGTGTTCGGGACCATCTAGATGCTTACACATTTGCTGAGGGAATAATCCCTGAAATGGTGACAAAAGAACGTTGGATACCAGAACTTGAGCGGGAGTCACTCTTAATTCATAGAGTTTTTCATGCTGAAAAGTGGCTAGTGCTCAAATTGCTCCATGCACATGCAGATCCGCGCGAAGCCGGTTATGGAAATATTGTTAACTGCGGAGCAACTATGTATATGACGCCTGTTGGAATTGTGAATGCGGGAAACCCAGAAGCTGCATATAAAGAGGCGATCGAGATAGCTGGCGCACATCAATCCAGTTATGGGCGTGAAGCAGCTGGTGTATTTGCGGCGGCGGTAGCAACTGCAATGACTCCGGGTGCGACCATTGATGATGTTATTGATACTGCAATTGCTGTGGCACATGATGGTACAAAGGCAGCAGTTATTGCTGTTACAGAAGAAGCGAGAAACGTGTCATCGTGGGAGACAAGCTTTAAGCAACTTCGCGCAGCGATGGCTCCATTTGATACTTTGGGAGAGGCTTACCGCGAGCCTGGTCCTGATGCACGCAAGCCAAGTCGACTAAAATCAATTGAGGAATTACCGCTTGCACTGGCCTATCTACGAGTTTCACGAGGAAGTTTTGAAGATGGCGTACTGGGTGCAATAAATTATGGAAGAGACTCAGATTCAATTGCCACCATGTTTGGGTCGATGAGTGGTGCGATGAATGGCCGAAGTGCTATTCCACATAATTGGGCAGAAACAATTGAACGTGAGAGCAGAATCGATCTCATTAGTAATGGAAAGAGACTTGCGGCTGTTGCACTAGAAGTAGCCGAGAAAGATGCAGCACGAGCTGCCAAGATTCAGCCTGGCTTAAAAACTCTTTTCGGTCTTCATTGAAATGGTCTCCGATTTCCGGCTTCGAATTACTTGGTCCCAGCCCGAGGATCTTCTTGGACACTTTCTTGCTCAAGCAACTTTTGAAGGTGTAGATGTAGAAGCTGAAAGACGTGATTGGATTGCTGCAGGCGGCTCAGATGCACCATTGCTAGCAGGTGCATCTCAAATTCCACCTTCAGATGAGATGCGCGAGTTAGCTCGCTCGCTTATTGCAAAAGTTGAAGAGAAAATTCAACGAAATCCTGAATTGAAGTACGAAGAATTTTTGAATCAATTGCCTGAGTCGACCCCTTCACCTTTGCCACCTCTAGATACTTTTCATGGGGCTTGGCTTGGTCGGGCTGCTGGTTGTCTCCTAGGAAAACCTGTAGAGAAAGTTCAAAGAGAGGGAATTCGCACGATTCTTCAATCTAATGGAAGGTGGCCGCTAACAGAGTATTTCACTGCGATTGGTGTGCCTTCTGAAGTTTTGGCGAAACATCCTTGGAACAAGCAGAGCGCACCTAACTGTCTTCAAGAAAATATCGATGGCATGGCAGAAGATGATGATTTGAATTATCCCCTGATTGCCCTACTGACATTAGAGATGCACGGTCGAGACTTTAATACCGACCACATCGCAGATCAATGGATGAAACTTTTGCCTGCTGGAAAAGTTTTTACTGCAGAACGAATCGCATATAGAAATCTACTAGAAGCCATAACGCCGATTGAGGCAGGAGGAGTAAGTAATCCCTTTAAGGAATGGATCGGCGCTTTGATCCGCACAGATGTGTACGGATGGGTAAACCCTGGCAATCCTAAACTTGCTGCACAAATGGCGCTTCGTGATGCTTGG
>CAMCYA010000032.1 GCA_945883675.1 Bifidobacterium breve | reverse complement strand
TCCAGCGAACAGCTAGGTCACCCATCTGTGTAGCCTGCACGCGGTGAATTACATCTAGGACAACTTCGCCCTCGTTGGCCTCAACTGTTACATCCTTGAGTCCACCATCTTTTGAGTCTCCACGCCAGATTCGAAGCTTCACATTACGTGCCATTACTTGGTCCCGCCTTTCGAAGTTTCCTCTGGTGTCATGTACTTCTCCAACTCATGAATATCAAAAAGATCAAAGAGTTCTTGCGGATAGATTGGCAATGCCTGCTCGCGAATACTTACTTTCTCTCCATCAAATGATGAGATCAAATTGATTTGGCGCCATTTTGTTTCCATATGTGGGAAGTCATCACGAGTATGTCCTCCACGTGATTCTTCTCTTGTGATCGCAGACTTTGCAGTGCTTTCAGCAACTAACAACATGTTGTCTAAATCAAATGCAAGGTGGAAGCCAGGATTAAATACTCGACCCCCCGCAACGGCAACGTTTGCACTGCGCTTTCTAATCTCTGCAATTTTAACAATTGCATCTTTAAGTTCAGATCCTGTTCGAATAATCCCAACTAGGTTATGAGTAATTTCCTGTAGCTCTGCATGCAGTGAATAACTATTCTCACCACCTTGTCGATCAAATGGAGCTTGAATCTTTGCTTTGGCTTTTGCAATCGCTGCATCACTAACTGGATTTGCCCCGTTGTTTTTTAGATATTCAATGGCGCCCATTCCAGCGCGACGACCAAATACCAAAAGATCTGTTAGTGAGTTACCACCAAGGCGGTTTGATCCATGCATTCCACCAGCAACTTCACCTGCTGCAAACAATCCAGGAACACCAACTGCTGCAGCGTTATCTGGCTCAACTTCAACGCCACCCATTACATAGTGACAAGTCGGGCCAACTTCCATTGCCTCTTTAGTGATGTCAACGCCAGCAAGTTCATAAAATTGATGCCACATTGAAGGAAGACGCTTTTTAATAACATCTGCCGGAATTCGCTTTGATACATCTAAGAAAACTCCGCCGTGCTCTGTGCCGCGACCAGATTTAACCTCAGTGTTAATTGCGCGGGCAACTTCATCGCGAGGTAACAACTCTGGTGGGCGACGGTTATTGTCCTGATCTTCATACCAACGATCAGCTTCTGCTTCATTGTCTGCATACTTATCTTTGAAAACATCTGGAATGTATTTGAACATAAAACGCTCGCCAAGATTATTAGTAAGTACTCCGCCTTCACCGCGAACTGACTCTGTTACAAGAATTCCACGAACAGATGGTGGCCAAACCATTCCGGTTGGGTGGAACTGCAAGAACTCCATATCAACTAAGTTGGCACCAGCCTTTAGGGCTAATGCATGACCGTCACCGGTTCCTTCCCAACTATTGGAAGTAATTTTGAAAGTTTTTCCAACGCCGCCAGTTGCAATTACAACTGCAGGTGCTTCAAACAGCACCTCTTCGCCACTTTCGCGCCAGTAACCATATGCGCCAGAGATTTTTCCATTCTCTTTCAAAATATCTGTAATTGTTAACTCTGCAAATACTTTTATTCCACTTTCCATATCGCCAGTTTCGCGACCATCTTTTTGTTGTAGCGCAACTATTTTTTGCTGCATGGTACGGATCAGTTCTAGACCAGTACGGTCACCAACGTGTGCAAGGCGTGGATATTCATGTCCACCAAAGTTACGTTGTGAAATTTTTCCTTCTTTGGTGCGATCAAACAACGCACCCCAAGTTTCTAGCTCCCAAATGCGATCTGGTGCTTCTTTGGCATGAAGTTCAGCCATACGGTAATGGCTAAGGAATTTTCCGCCACGCATTGTGTCGCGAAAGTGAACCTTCCAACTGTCTTTATCGTTGACGTTACCCATTGATGCGGCTGCTCCGCCTTCGGCCATAACAGTGTGGGCTTTACCAAATAAAGACTTACAAATGATTGCTACGCGCAAACCAGCTTCGCGTGCTTCTACCGCTGCTCGTAAACCTGCACCACCGGCACCGATTACAAGGACATCGTATTTATGGCGCTCTAGAGTCATAGTCGATTTTCCTTTTAGAAGAAGTAGAAGTTAGTCCATGCGCCAGTTGCTACTTGGCGAACATAGATATCGGCGAATGCAACGGCTGCTAATGAATACCAAGCAAAGTTTTGATGCTTTGCATTAAGTACTGAAACTTTTGTCCATAATTTGTAACGCACTGGGTGCTTGGAGAAGTGCTTAAGGCGTCCACCAATTGTGTGTCGACATGTGTGACAAGAAAGAGAGTAGAGCCACAACATAGTTGCACTCACAGTTAAAACGATTGAGCCCACACTCAGATGTCCCCATTCGCCTTCTGCATTTCTAAATGAGATTACTGCGTCGTAGGTAAGGATAACGTTTAAAACTAATCCTGCATAAAAGAACCAGCGGTGTGCGTTCTGGAAAATTAATGGGAAGCGAGTTTCGCCTGTGTACTTCTCATGTGGCTCTGCAACTCCACAAGCTGGAGGTGATAACCAAAATGAACGATAGTAGGCCTTGCGGTAGTAATAACAGGTCATTCTAAAACCTAATGGGAAGATCAAAATAATAAGAGCTGGTGAAAGAGCAAAGTTAAAAATCTGCGCACTAACTGGGGTAAAGCCAAAAAGCGTTGCTCCAGGTTCACATGCCTCAGATAAACATGGTGAATAAAAAGGTGAGATTAGATGTGAGTCTTTTGCAAAGTAGTTGTCGTTTTCAAAGGCGCGAAACGTTGCATAAATAACAAAGGAGATAAGTACAGAAAATGTTAGTAGTGGCTCTAGCCACCATTTATCTGTGCGCAGTGTGCGCTTATCAATCTTGGCGCGTGTTGGCGAAAAAACACCTGACATCTACAACTCCCTTGGTACTGCCTGTGGATTTAGTCCGTAAATCACCTTGGGCAATTGTGCGCTTGCTGGGAAATTTTCGCTAGGTGTACCCATGCGTAAAGGCTATGAACTAACCCACATAGTCAGTAGTTGGCCAAGAAGAAGCCCAGGTCTATGAGTGAAAGAGAAAAATGGCGGAGGGCGTGGGATTTGAACCCACGATACTTTCGTATGCCGGTTTTCAAGACCGGTGCACTCGGCCGCTATGCGAGCCCTCCGTGGGAAAGATTACCTGACTTTAGGGCTAGCGAAAAATCGAAGCCTTGTTCCAGCCAAAATCAGCAGAAAAATTGTTGATTAACTCTAAGGATTTTTAGGCGGGAAGATCTAGTAATGCTTCAATAATTTTTGCGACACCGTCTTGTTCACAAGGTTCAGCTACGCCTTTTGCATGAAGAGGTGTTTGCGGGTGGCCATCACTGATTGCGTAAGAACGTGCAGTCCATTGCAGCATTGAAAAATCATTTGGATTATCGCCGAAGCTAACGCAGTCATCTGCCGTTAATCCAAGGCGCTTGGCCATCATTTCTAATGTTGCACCTTTAGATACATTAAGTGCGGAGATTTCAATGAGGGAATCATTTGCAGCAGAGTGTGTAACGGTTGCTAAATCTCCAAGGGTTTTATGAGCGATTGTTACCATCTCATCAGATGTGTATTCAAGATTGCTGCAACGACCAAGTAGCTTTAAGGCTGGAACCCTAACCCCATCTTCGATTCGCTCTATCCCAACATTATCTAAACCAATATCCCACTTTGGTATGTAACCAATTTCTCTCTGATAGTGACCATTGGATTCAACAGCAAATGAGATTTCAGGCATCGCAGTTCGCATGCGTTGAACAATCTCTGTTTGATCATCGATGGAAATCATCCACTCTTCTAAAATTACATCGTTCATTAAGTCATACAGCATCGCACCGTTACAACAAATTGCTGCTCCAAAACCAAAAGCATCCCGTATTTCACCCATCCATCTTGGAGGGCGGCCGGTCACGAAAAAAACATGTATCCCTAACTCTTTCGCGCGGGTAAATGCATCAATTGTTCGCTGACTTATTAAACCCTCGTGCGAAACGATTGTTCCATCAAGATCTGTTGCAATTAATTTAGGTCTTTTGCTCACACCAGCTCAAATCGTTTTGTACCTAAAAACGGCTGTAAGGCAACGGGAATATTTACCGTGCCGTCAGCATTTTGGTGATTTTCCAAAATTGCAACAATCATTCGCGGAATTGCCACGAGTGTGCCATTTAATGTTGCAACGGCTTTTGTTGCATCTTTGTCTTTAAACCTAATATTTAAGCGGCGCGCTTGAAACTCTGTGCAGTTTGAGGTGCTTGTTACCTCTCTGTATACATCTTGAGTTGGAATCCACGCTTCAATATCAAACTTGCGGTTTGCGCTCGACCCCAGGTCACCAGATGCCACATCTATGACGCGGTAGGGAATTTCCATTGCGTTAAGGAAATCCTTCTCCCATTGCAGTAAACGTAGATGCTCTTCTTTTGCTTGATCTGGATGACAAAAAGAAAACATTTCAACTTTATCAAACTGGTGGACGCGAATTATTCCACGGGTGTCTTTGCCATATGTTCCAGCTTCTCTACGAAAACATGTTGAATAACCGGCATAACGCATTGGCAACTTCTCTGCCGCAAGAATTTCATCCATGTGCATCGCAGCCAGAGGAACTTCTGAAGTGCCAACTAAATACACATCATCTTTTTCTAGATGATAAACATTTTCTGCTGCTTGACCCAGAAATCCTGTACCTTCCATTGCTGCTGGATTAACAAGAACTGGTGGGATTACTGGAGTAAAACCTGCCTTATTGGCTGAAGTAATTGCATAGTTAACAAGTGCAAATTCAAGCATCGCACCAACACCTGTTAAATAGTATGAGCGAGAACCTGCCACTTTGGCACCGCGCTCTGTATCAATTGCACCTAACAATTTTCCAAGCTCTACATGGTCTTTGGGTTCAAAATCAAAAGCTCTTGGTTTGCCAACATTTTCTATGACAACAAAATCTTCTTCTTTTCCTATTGGCGCCTGTGGATCGATAACATTTGAAATCTGCATGATGAAGGCTTTGGCTTCTGCTTCACATTGTGTGCGCTTTACATCAGCTTCCTTTACTTTGGCAGCAAGGGTCTTTGCGCTATCAAGGAGCGCAGCTTTCTCTTCACCTTTTGCTGTTGCCACCGACTTAGATAAAAGATTTTGTTCGGCCCTTAGAGTTTCAAATTGATCGAGAGCTACTTTGCGAACTTCATCTGCGGCTAAGGCTTTTTCAATAATCGAAACATCTTCACCGCGGGCTTTTTGAGATGCACGAACTACATCTGGATTTTCGCGTAGAAACTTGATGTCGATCATTTACTTAACCTTTTCTCGTGGATACGAACCTAGGAATCGGATCTCTTCGCAGATGGCCCGAAGGCTTTCTATTGCCTCCTTTACGGGGGCATCGGCAATGTGACCTTCGGCGTCAATAATGAAATGGTAATGGCCAAGTTCTAAACCAGTTGGACGTGACTGAATAAAAGTTAAGTTGATATCCCGCTTAGCAAATTCGGTCAATATATCTAGCAACGCTCCTGCGTGATCCATGCCGATAAAGGCTGCGATAGAAGTTCTATCCCAACCCGTATTTTTCGGAACCGTCCCCGGCTTTGAGACCACAATAAAACGAGTAATTGCACCTGGGTTATCGGCAATATTGTCTGCAATTACTCGAAGTCCATAATGGGCTGCCGCCACTGGTGCTGCAATAGCAGCATCAAATTCACCACGCGAAATTGCCTCTGCCGCAGCCGCCGTTGATGATGTTGAAATCAGCTCTGCATCTGGGTAATTAGTTGCGACCCATATACGACACTGTGCTTCGGCATGTGGATGTGTAGCGATGCGACGAATATCAGATGTGTCTTGCTTAATCATTAGCGCAAAAGAAACGGGCAAGGTTACTTCGCCAACAATTACTAGGGGTTCACCAGTTGCTAGCTCATCTAACGTGCGTGCAACTACACCTTCAACTGAGTTCTCAATTGGAACAAGAGCAAAGTGTGCTTTGCCAAGTCGAACTGCATCTAAGGCCGAGGTGACATTGGCATATGGAATGAGTGAATCATTAGAGGAAGTAATCTTTTTTAAAGCCGCCTCAGTAAAAGTCCCTTTAGGACCGAGGTAGGCATATGTACTCACTTGCTAATGATACCCGAGTACTGACCTCGCATTTGACGGGTTATTTGTGATCAAAACATCGACGCCATTGTCAGCGCAAAAGAGCATATCTTTGGCATCATCAACGCTCCAAACAAACAATTGCCTTGGATCCTGCTTTAAAGATGCACTCTTAGTAAAGGCGGAGACACTGGGGCCAATTGCAGTAGCTGAAGTAAACCTGCGCATTGGTAACGAGTATTTATCGCTAAGTAATGCCACTGTGTTTTGTTCTGGATTTATCTTTCTTATCTTTTCGATTGCCAACCATGAAAACGACATTATATAAATCTGCTCTGTTGTCTTTTCTTGAGAGAGCAACTGCATGACTGCTTTTTCCACGGCGTTAGCAGTTGGTACAGGATGCTTGGTCTCTATTGCCATTTCTTTCTTAAACTCTCTTGCTAAAATCAGAAGCTCATCTAATGTGATTACTCCTGGATATTCTTTTTTGATCTCTTTAAATGTCGAATCTGCAATTCTGGCTTTGTTTCCGGTTATGCGTTTCAAATCTGGGTCATGCCATAGAACAAGTTGATTGTCTTTAGTTAATCGAACATCACATTCGAAGCCATCTGCGCCCTCATCGATTGCTGCCTTGTAGGCGACCAAACTCATCTCAGGAAATTTAAGGGAAGATCCACGGTGCGCGTAAATCTTCACCTTTGAAGGTTACACCGTTAGGCTTACGTTCTATGAGCGCCAATTATTTTCAATCCTCAGCGCGCTCAGCCCTTGGTTTAGTTCGCCAAGGCAATGAAGATTCTGCATTTCTTTCTCCGCAATTAATCGCTGTAGCCGACGGTATGGGTGGTCACGCTGCTGGAGAAGTAGCATCCAAAATCGCAGTCAAAGTTTTGCACTCCCTGGTCCCAACTCTTACTGCTCAAGAAATCGATGAGGATTCTGTTGAAGATTTACTCATGCACTCCTTACACAGCATCGATTATGAAATTGCTGCAATAACCGAAGAAGATATTGATAAACGTGGAATGGGAACAACATTAACTGCACTGCTCATTAGAAATGATCAGATCGCTTTACTACATGTTGGAGATTCACGTTGTTATCGTTTGCGTTCAAATACAATTGAACAATTAAGTGTTGACCATAGTGTTGTCCAAGAACTATTAGACCAAGGTGCGATCACAGCGAAAGAGGCCGTTGATCATCCCCAAAGATCTATACTCACTCAAGCGCTTCGTGGCGACGGTACTACTACTCCCGTACTACAGATTTATGAAGTTAAAAAAGGTGATCGATATCTTCTTTGCTCAGATGGTTTGTCAGGTGTTTTAACTGAGAAGGAAATCAAGGTCGGTTTAAGTAAATCCGACAAGAGTGAAGCTGTGAAATTTTTAGTTGGTGCAACGTTAGAAAACGGTGCCCCCGATAACGTCACTGTTGTTATCGCAGATATCGCCCATATTGCTGATGGAAAAACTGAGTTTTTTGGGGCCGCTAATGATAAATAAGTTAATTGGTGAGCGATACAAAATTGGCGAAATGATCGGTACTGGCGGAATGGCCGATGTTTACATCGCCGATGATGTTCGACTTTCTAGAAAAGTTGCCGTAAAAGTTTTGCGTAGTGACCTAGCACGCGATCCAGCTTTTGTTGGTCGGTTTAGAAAAGAAGCGTTCGCTGCTGCAAAGTTAAATCATCCTGGAATTGTTGCTGTCTACGACTCTGGCGAAGAACCTGCCCCCTACATTGTTATGGAGCTTATAACCGGACACACATTGCGCGAACTAATTCATAAAGGCGAACGAGTTCCATTGAAACGTGTAATTGAAATTGGTGAAGGAATTTTAGCTGCCCTTGAATACTCACACCAAAGTGGCATCGTTCATCGTGACATTAAACCTGCAAATATCATGATTACAGATCATGGTGATGTGAAGGTGATGGATTTTGGAATTGCTCGAGCACTTGCCGACCTTGGAGCAACGTTAACTAGCACGTGGAATGTTGTTGGTACGGCGCAGTATCTATCACCAGAACAAGCACTTGGTGAGGTTGCAGATCTGCGAAGTGATATTTATTCAACCGGTTGTTTGTTGTATGAAGTCTTAACGGGCCAACCACCATTTACTGGCGAAACCCCTGTTGCTATTGCATATCAGCACGTCTCTGGGGTTTTAATCGCTCCTAGCAAAATTGTTCCTGATTTGCCTGCCGGTGTAGATACTTTGCTAGCCGTTGCATTGGCTAAGAATCCAAATGATCGTTATCAATCGGCAGGTTTGATGTTAGATGACCTATATAAAATAAAATCGGGATCAGTTGTATCTACAAAAATTGCAAAGCCATCTATCTCTCGCCGAAAACTTTTGCTTCGAGCTGTTAGCGCAATGGCCGCTATCGCTGTTCTCTCCGCTGGTTTTTTATTGGCCCGCCCGTCCTCTGATACCTCGCGATTGCCTCAACTTCCAAACGTAGTTGGTTTGTCCCAACTTGAAGCTGAAATATTATTAAAAGACTATGTATTAACAATTACTCGTGCACCTGATGGCAGAATTCCAAAAGATCGAGTCGCAAGCCAGTTCCCGTTAGCAACAATTAGGGTTCAAAAAGGCTCTGGTGTTGTTTTAACAATTTCAAATGGGCCTGGAGATTCGATTGTTCCCATTGATCTAGTAGGTATGTCGCTTATCGATGCGCGCACAGCGTTAACTTCTGTTGGCTTGTTGGTAACAGCTACAGAGGCTGTTCCATCCGATGAACCGCAAGGAACTGTATTAAAGGTAACTCCAGAGCCTGGATCTACCATTACAGCTGGCACAGGTGTTGTCTTACAAATTGCAAGTGGTCAAGTCACTATTCCATCTCTCATTGGAATAGATGCATTACAGGCAAAAACTCTTTTGGTTCAAGCTGGCTTTTTGGTAAAAGAAGTTGAAGGCTACGATGCTAATCAACCTCTAGGAATTGTTATTCGGCAAGCACCAGATGCCGATGTGGTTCAAACAATTGGCAAGTCAGTGACAATAACAATTAACACAGCTCCAAAGTAAGTAAATATTGAATTTGCTTTATGCCTAGAAAATTAACTACTTGCTTTGCTTGAACCAATAACTGGAGATAGCCCCACTGCTTTATTTTGTGCATTTTTATCTCCGCACATCTCTAACCAGTTAGCCAACATGTGGTGGCCATGTTCTGTTAAAACCGATTCCGGATGGAACTGCACTCCTTGTATTGGAAGTGATCTATGTTGTAATGACATAATCAATCCAGAATCAGTTGCTCCAGTTACTTCTAAAACCGCTGGAATTGAATCTTTTTCAACACAGAGTGAGTGGTAGCGAGTAGCTATAAATGGTGAGGGTAAATCATTTAACACACCTTGCTGTTTATGAAAGACAGATGAAGTTTTTCCATGTAACAGTTCAGGTGCTCGCGAAACGGTTGCTCCGAATGCAACTGCAATAGCTTGATGACCTAAACAAACTCCAAACAATGGAATAGATTTTTCGGCGCAGTATTTGATTATGTCGATTGAAATTCCTGCGCGCTCTGGAGTTCCCGGGCCTGGAGAGACTAAAACTCCATCGTACTTAGCGGCCTCTTCAACTGTTATGGCATCGTTTCGAACGACCGTACATTCGGCCCCAAGTTGTTGTAGATACTGAACCAGATTAAATACAAATGAGTCATAGTTATCGATGACCAGGATCCTTGTAGCAGTAGGGATGTTTTCCTTAGATGTGGCCATGGGAACATTCTCGCGCATGGTGTATCTTTCGTGTATGCCAAAATCAAGACTTCGCAAAAAAGTTGAAGAGCGCCGTGCCCACACCCAGGATGTTGCCGTTCACACGCCAACGGGACCTTTAGAGAGTCCAAAGTGGCTGGCCCCAACAATGGTTAGTTTTTTTCTGGTTGGTTTAGCGTGGATCGTAACTTTCTACGTAACTGAAACTCGTTACCCAGTCCCAGGAGTTGGTGCATGGAACATGATCTTTGGTTTTGCCTTCATCGGGGTTGGTTTTTCACTAGCTACTCGCTGGCGCTAATTACACCGTTGTAATTCGATCCACAATGTGGGTAAGCCCTGTGGATAAGTTAAGGCTTTTTTAGAACGATCTGCGCGGCAATATATCCGCCAATTAGGCCGCCTAAATGGGCCCGCCAATCCACTCCACCTAATGCAAATCCAAATACAAAGTTCAAACCAATAATTACAACGATCGACCGTATGTCTGCTCCGATTCGTTTTCCAACAACAATCATCGCTCCAAAAAGTCCAAATACCGCTCCAGATGCGCCAACTGATGCGCTGTACATTGAAGCAAAGTAGGAAGAGGTAAGTGAACCAGAAAGTAGAGATCCGAAAAAAATTATTAGGAACTTATTTTTCCCAAATGCTTCTTCTATGGGGCTTCCAAGAACCAATAGGGCATACATATTAAAACCAAGGTGTAAGAGTCCGCCATGGGTTAGGGCCACTGTTAACAATCGATACCACTGGTTTGTCGCACTGAGATATTCAAAGTTTGGCAAAAAGAGTTGTTGTTGAATAGATGGAATTAAAAGCTGAACCAGATATGCACCGCAAATTACTGCGATTAGTGAGTAAGTGGCAGAGCGTTTAAGCGATGGAGACACTATTAATTGTGATGTCTTGGGCTGGTTTATCTTGCGCCCCAGTCTTTGCTGTGGCTATTGCATCTACCACTGCCTGGCTTGCTGAATCTTTAACCTCACCAAAAATACTGTGTTTGCGATTTAACCAAGTTGTTGGTGCAACAGTAATAAAGAACTGTGAACCGTTAGTTCCTGGACCGCTGTTAGCCATTGCAAGAATGTACGGGCGATCAAAAACTAATTCGCCGTGAAACTCATCATCAAAACGGTAACCAGGTCCACCTGTTCCGCGACCAAGTGGATCTCCACCTTGAATCATGAAACCGTCGATGACACGGTGAAAAATTGTTCCATCAAATAACTTCGCAGTTGTCTTCTTGCCATCGCGTGGATCGGTCCACTCTTTTGCACCAGTTGCGAGTTCAACAAAGTTTGCAACTGTTTTTGGTGCATGGTTGGGAAACAACTCAATGACAATGTCACCGAGTGATGTATGAAGGGTTGCTGTTTTTACATTTTTTAAATCTGTCATGTGGAGACCAGGGGAATCGAACCCCTAACCTCTGCCTTGCAAAGGCAGCGCTCTACCAATTGAGCTAGGTCCCCGTATTAGAACGGGTGGGCCCAGGTGGACTTGAAC
>CAMCYA010000031.1 GCA_945883675.1 Bifidobacterium breve | reverse complement strand
CAATTCAATTAATTCCAAGTGAGGAAAAAGGAAAGGCCGCCTTAACTCAGTTATTTGATTCAATCAAAACCGACGTTACACCCGTTATGGTGGAAAGGATTGTCTCTGATATTGATGATGTTGTTCGAGCCGTTAGATTTGATGGCTGGCAAAACACGGCCCAAGGGGATCGCGAAGTCAAACAAGCTCTGCGTCAAACCCTTTATGTTAAATACAAGTTGCGCGACCAAGATCTATTTGACCGCGCACACGAGTACATCCGTGAATATTTCTAACATGCAGATGTCTAATCTGTTATCTGGATTCATAGGTGCCCTGCTTGGTGCTATGTCGAGTTTTGCCATAGCGGTTTATGCTAATAAACAGGGCAGAAAAGATTTAAAGGAAGAAAGACTCCGAAGCCACGTGGCGAAAGCTGTATCTTTGGCTGGACAATTAATTGATAACTACATTTCTTACAATCCTCTTTTAATTAATCAAACAAATTTTGGTGTTCAGATCGAAGAAAAATTCTTTAACCGAATTAATTACGCTATTCATCTGCATGACGAGGCGAAGTATTTGCAATACTTGCTTCCAGAAGTACTTCGTCATCGCTGGGATATGATGCTTGTGTTAATTAGTGAATTTAGTGCAATGGAAAAATCTGATTCAGTCAAACGAAATCGAGCTCAAGTTGATTTGGACCATTACATTCGGTATGTTCAAAGTTCATGTGTGGATTTTTTAGACGGTAGACATGTTCAAAATGAGCTCAAACGTCCATATCTCAACCGAGAAGATGCGACACCCTGGAGCACCTCTGATGCAGATTAAGAGTTAACAGACAGTAACAATCTGAGCTTAATTTAAGAAATAACATTTAATGAGCTAGTTGTTTTTATATGCCTAAACCCACAAGGTGTTTACTTATCCCATGGAATCCATTCGTAAGGTTGCACAGGTTGCTTTGGGGTTGGCACTTACCTATGCAGGTATTGGGCACTTAACAACTAGCCGCCAGGAGTTTCAGGCACAGGTTCCTTCGTTGTTCAAAGATTATGCAGATTTTGTTGTCGTTGCATCTGGGGTAGTAGAGATTGTTTTGGGTCTGTGTCTTATTGGGTTGTGGGGATATCGAGTACAGGTGGGTTGGGTAGTTGCAGCTTTCTTTGTGGCTATCTTTCCGGGCAACATCTCTCAATATCTAAATGGTGTTGATGCATTTGGTTTAGATAGCGACACATCACGTCTGGTGCGTTTGTTCTTTCAACCGTTATTGGTGGTGTGGGCGCTGTGGTCTACGGGGGCGTGGAGGGCGCGCAGAGCAAAACCTGTTGCAGGCCCTGATGATTTAGAGCAAGACACTATCTACGGATAGTTAGCTGGTTGTGCCGTGAATCTTCTGAAATCCTGGATTTGAGCCCAAACCTACTCGGCATTGGACCCTTGACAGGCCCCACTAAATGCAATTAGTTTGTTCACATGACGAACAAACTAGGGCTAGCTCCCCGTCTTGTTTACCAAGGAGCCGATTCCTCCCGTGGCGCTGTTCTACAGCTGCTCTTTTCAAATAAGGATTTAAGTAGAGCTCATATTTCCAGGGTGTCGGGATTATCCAAGCAAACAATTTCCAGCGTCATGGCTGACCTTGAAAGCGCGCATCTAGTCGAGGAAACCGGGATTACTGAGGGAGGCATTGGTCGCAGAGCGCAAACATATCGACTCTCACCACGAGCAGGTTTCGCGATTGGAATAGACCTTGGGGGCACAAATTTTAGATCAGGGTTAGTGGATTTTTCTGGGAATGTGTTGGCTGAATTAAGTATTGAGACTCCACACTCAAGTGTTGATGAGTTACTTGAGATCATGAGTAAAACAATTTCTCAATTGTTCGAAAAAGCTAATGTGTCAGTAAGCGAGCTTGCACAGATTGTCATTGGTATTCCTGGTGCAGTTAACCCAGTAACAGGGATGATTTCAAATTCCCCAAACCTTGAATACCTAGATAATCTCATTTTACGTAATTTGATTCAGGCTAAATTTAATGTTTCAACACTTGTTGAAAATGATGTCAATGTTGCAGCTCTTGGTGAACTCGAAAACTCCAAGACAGAAGACTTTGGCTTCATCGCAATAGGCACAGGCGTTGGTATGGGGTTAATTCTTGAGGGCGAACTAAGGAGAGGCTTTAATGGTGGAGCCGGGGAAATTGGTTATCTACCCTTAGGAGTAAATGTTGATGAACTAAGCAAAGAGGGCCACTTCGAGAAACTCGTAGGTGGATTTGCCGTAGAGCAAAAATATGAGAAGCAAGTCATGAGCAAGAAAACACTTATAGAAATTTTTGAAAGTGCTTCAAAGGGAGATGTAACTGCAGAAAAAATCGTGAATGAGCTAGGCGATAACATAGCTCTTGGCATACGCGCAATTTGCAGCGTCCTTGATCTTGGTGAAATTATTCTTGGAGGCGGGATCGGCAGCCGCGAGGATCTATTCACAAAAATAGTTGAAAAGTTAAATAAGAGCATGAAGAACCCACCTAATGTGAAGATTTCGACCTTAGGTGCTCGCGCTGGATTGATCGGTGCAATGTCATACGCGCTTTCTGAAATGCGTGGTCATGTTTTGACTCATGGTAATTTGATGTCAGCAAGTGGTGCCAAATGAAGACCTCAATAGTTGTTGATGAAATGAAAGCAATTAGCGAGCTCCAGGAAATCATTGCAATACCGAGCATCACAGGTTCCGAAAAAGACCTTGCAATAGAACTCTCAAGAAGACTCTCTGAATTGGGTGCCGATGAAGTAGTTCTTCAGGAGGGCGAAGATTTTCGTGCAAATGTTATTGCCACGTTTAAAGGTAAGAGCGATGGGGAGTTATTGCTTTTTGCCCACATTGACACTGTTAATACAGGCGAGTGGGAACAATTCTGGTCTAAGAAAAACAATAACGATCCACGAATCAATCCATTTGCTGGTGCGGAAGTTGACGGTGCCATTTGGGGGCGGGGTGCTGGCGATGTTAAAGGCGGCATTGCTACGGTATTGCAGGCATTGGCAGCTCTAAAGAAAAACTCTGTGCAGCTTGAAAAAAGTGTGGTCGTGGTGTTTGTCTCAGATGAAGAATCTGGAGAGTTGGGAATGGGGCTTAGCAATGGCATAAAAGCAGCCTTGCCTATTGTCCAGAAAAAAGCCCAGCATCCAACCCTTGCTGTTTATTTAGAACCAACAGAATTAAATATATATACCGCACAAATGGGATTCCAGATTGTTGAGATAGAAATCATTGGTAAAACATCTTATTTCGGTAAACCCGAGCTAGGTATTGATGCTTTAAAAATTGGTCACCAGATTTTGGCAAAACTCTGGGAACATAATGATGCGATTAAACTCGAATTGGCGCACGATCTAATTGGAACTTCTAGCTTGCTCGTTACAGAAGTAAATGCCGGTGGGTTAATTGCTGTTCCTGGTACCTGTCACATCTCCCTTATCCGAAAAGTACTTCCTGGAGAGTCCATGGAAAAATCAGGACAAGATTTGTTAGCAGTTATTCAAAGCGTGAAGGTTGTCGAGGGCGCCGAAGTGAATGTGACTTTTAGTGCTTCTAGAGATCATAAATTTGGTGGTACGCCATTTGAATGCAACATCACGCAAGAATTAACAAAACTGCAAGAGATTGTTAATTCATATCGTTCTGAGATTTCTCTATTTGAAGGAGCGCCTTATTGGTCGGAAGCACCATTGATCGCGCGCGCATTGGAAATAGATTGTGTTTATTGGGCTGCAGGTGACATCTCGAATTGCCATACACCTGAAGAACATATAGATAAGAATGATTATTTCGCTGCAGTTAAATCGTTGGCTGAGTACTTAGGTACCCCATGGATATGAATAAAAAGTTTTCACTGGAGGCCAGGGGGGTCAGCGGTGAAATTCCCAAAGGAGGGAAAAATGAAGAATAGAAAGCAAATAGCGGGAGTTGGAGCCATTGTCCTGGCATTGACCACCTTAACGGGGTCTTTTCTAGCTGCTAATGCAAATGCATTGGTAACCAGGGGGCCAAATGGTGAATCTGCAACTGCGTGTGCAACAGTAAAACTCACGAGCGCGCAAGCAAAGTCGGTTAAAGCAGGCAAATTTTCTGCTGCACTTCTTTGGCACACTTCGAGTGATTTCGTTACAGCGGTTAACGCCGGTGCAGCAGCTTCATTGAAGCGCATGGGCATCAAAGTTGTCGCAAGGGGAGATGCACAATTTGATACTGCAAAACAGAAAGCTAACGTCGATACTGCAATGGCCAAGAAGCCATCTCTCATACTTGGTTTACCTTTTGATGGCGTGGCGGCAGCTGCGGCATATAAATCTGCAGTAGCAGCTAAGACAAAATTGGTATTCCTATCAAACGTTCCAGACAAGTTCGCTTATGGTAAAGAGTACGTAACAATAGTTACCGACGATCTTGCACAAATGGGAATTAAAGCTGCTGATTCATTAGCAACAGCTATGGGAGCAAGGGGCGAAGTTGGTTATATCTTCCATGACGCCGCCTACTATGTAACAAATCAGCGCGACCAAGCATTCAAGGCACGTATTTTGAGCAAGTATCCAAATATGAAAATTGTTTCAGAGCAGGGTTTAACAGATCCAGCTAAGGGACAGGAAATCGCACAAGCTATGTTGGCCAAAAATCCAAATCTCGGAGGTGTTTATGTTACCTGGGCACAACCTGCTGAAGGTGTGCTTGCTGCGCTGAAAGCCGCCGGAAATAAAACAACCAAGATTGTTACTCTGGATCTATCAGAGCCACTCGCGATTGATATGGTACGCAACGGAAACGTAGCTTCAATCACTGCAGACGCAGCCTATGCTCTAGGTGAATGCATGGCAGTAGCAGGTGCAATTGGATTAGTAAAGGGCAAAGTGCCTCCATTCCTAATTGCTCCAGCATTAACTGTTACTGCAAGCAATATCGAAGAGGGTTGGAAACTTTCTCTTAACCGTCCTCTACCTGCAATCATTAAGAAAGAGCTCGACTAGAACAGAGTTAGAACTGGGCGCTAGTTCGCTAGCGCCCAGTTCTCTCATTACAAAAAAGGGATGTGACAGTGATAAAGGTTCTAAAAGAAAATTTCATATACTTTGCTCTGTTGACTGTCTTTGTTTTATTTTCAATTTTGCTGAGAAATGATGGTTTTTTTACAACAAGTAATCTCTTGAACGTTCTTATACAAAGTGCACCAATTGCAATTATGGCTATGTTCACTTGCTTTGTGCTTTCTGCGCGTGAAATTGATTTGAGTCTTGGTGCAACCATTGGCTTGTCAACACTAGTAGTGGCCATTAGTTTGCAGGCAGGACTTCACTGGATTTTGTCGGCCTTACTGGCACTTTTAGTTAGTAGTTTTGTTGGATTTATAAATGGTTTTTTTGTTACGGTTGTTAAGCTTCCTTCATTTTTGACGACATTAGCCTTTACGGGTGTTATTACAGGTGTCGCACGTTGGACAACAGATCTAAGGACCCTTTCTGTTGGAGACCGTAGTTTTGCTGGCTTTTTTGGGGGCGGAAAGTTTTATGGAATCCCGTCAATGATTATTTGGGCTACTGTTTTGCTCGTTATTGGCTACGTAGTCTTACAACACACAAAATTTGGTGCATGGGTTCTAGCCGTTGGTGACAATCCAACATCGGCCCAATCACAAGGTATTAAAGTCGCTCGCGTAAAAATGCTTGTTATGGTTTTTAGTGGCTTTGGTGCAGGATTAATAGGACTTTTATATGCTGGCAGGTTGGAGAGTGCAAGCTACATGATGGGTTCTGGCGACACTCTAACCGTAATTGCTGCAACAGTAATTGGTGGCACCTCATTGTTCGGTGGAAAAGGCAGTATTCCCGGTTTATTGGCTGGAAGTGTGTTGCTGGGGTTGTTAACTAATGGGTTACTGCTTGCAGGTTTCTCGGTTACACAGCAGATTATTGTGCAGGGCTTAGTGCTCTTACTTGCTCTGTCCGTCTCGTCTAAATCCAAGGGAGACAATTAGATGTTTTTGCAACCGTTAATTGATAGAAACTTAAATTTTCTCAACTCTGCAGTTCTGCTACACCAAAAGGGTGCAATTGATGCAAATACATATGTATTAGATCTTGAAACGGTTACAAAGAATGCCAGACTTCTATCTGAGAAGGGCAAAAGCCTTGGTGTCGATGTTATTGCTATGACAAAACAAGTCGGACGTAATCCCGATTTTTGTAAAGCGGTACAGGCTGGTGGAATAAGTGGATCTGTTGCAGTGGACTATGAGTGTGGAGTTTATTCACATGCTGCAGGACTAAAGATTTCCCACATCGGGCATTTAGTTCAGATTCCCAAAAGCCAGATTTCTAGGGCAATTGCTTTGGAGCCGGCTTTATGGACAATTTTTTCTATGGCTCAAGCAAGAGAAATCGCAAAAGTGGCCGCAGAAAACAATGAAGTCATAAATGTTTCACTCAGAGTTTGGGATGAGGACTGCACGTTTTATAAGGGCCATGAGGGGGGATTTCATTCATCTGAGGTTTTAGATGTTGCCAAGCAATTGTCCAATTTGAAGAACTTAAAATTGGCTGGTGTAACGAGTTTTCCAGCGCTGCTGTTTGATAAAAACACTAATAAATTGAAGATAACCAAGAATGCAGAACTTATACAAATAGTGGCGGTACAGCTTGAAGAACTACTTGGTTATGGGTTGATCAGAAACATGCCTGGCACAACTTCGTTAGAAGGAATTGAGATGCTTGCTAAAGCGGGGGCGACACAAGTTGAACCAGGTCATGGCTTAACTGGCACCACACCTTTGAGTGCTGTGGTTGAAACGATTGAAAAACCTGCAATCGCTTATGTCACTGAAGTCATGCACCATCATCAAGGCAGAGCCTTTGTCTTAGGCGGTGGTTTGTACATGGATCCAGTTCTTGGAGACATCCCAACAAAGGCTGCCGTATTCACAGACAGTGGTGACTTCGAAATCCTTGAAGCTGACATGCCAAATCCGGGTGCAATTGATTATTACGCAGCATTGAGTCCAAATAAAAGTGGCAACTTACCGCCGATTGGAAGCACCGTTATTTTTGGGTTTAGGCCCCAAGTGTTTGTCTCTAGGGGAATGACTGTAGGAATTGAGAATTCGTCGACAAATCCGAGGGCATTACATCATTATGGTTCATCAGGCGCAAAAACTTTAGTCAGAGATTGGAGTAAGTAGTGCAATCGATAAAAGCAAATAATTTAGAGAAATCTTTTGGTGCAGTAAAGGCAGTACAGAAATACTCTGTTGAAATAAACCAAGGAGAAGTCGTTGCATTAGTCGGCGATAACGGCGCTGGTAAAAGCACTGTAGTGAAAATGCTTTCTGGTTTGTACAAGCCTGACGCTGGGGAAATTTTCGTTAATGATCGTTCTGTAACTCTAAAATCAGCTTTAGACGCACGTAAAGCTGGAATCGAAACTGTTTTGCAAGATTTGGCACTTGTTCCACAGCGTCCGGTTTACCTAAACCTCTTTCTCGGGCGTGAGGCCACAAAGCCTGCAATTAGACTTCTTGACCATAAAATGATGTGCAGGGAAGCTGAAAAGCTATTTCTGGAACTTGGTGTAAACATTCCCAACGTTAAGCTTCCGATTGGATCATTATCTGGTGGTCAGCGACAAGCAGTCGCGATTGCGCGGGCTGCTCGTTGGAGTCAATCTCTAGTAATCATGGATGAGCCAACTGCAGCACTCGGTATTGCTGAGACCGCTAAGGTTGAAGAACTGATTAGAAACTTATCTTTACGCGGTACTTCAATCTTTCTTATCTCACATAATTTGGATCAAGTGTTTAGGTTAACTTCGAAGATATCTATTCTAAGGCGTGGCGAATATATTGGTGAGTACGAGACATCGCAGGTAACAAAAAACGACATCGTTTCGAAGATCACTGGGAGTTCAGATTAAGTCAAGACTGAATGATGAAAACACACTAAAAGGTATGGCCGCACGTAGTTGATTTAGAGCAAGACACTGTCTACGGATAGTTAGAAAGTTGTGCCAGAGAGAACACCTAGACACATTTCATCTGATGATCCCTCGCCCCACGTTACATAGCGTGGCTCAAGGCTTCTTAGTTGTGGAATCTTTTGACGAAGAGTTGGATCAAATGTGCACTCAACGCGAATCGTGTCACCAGGATTTACGGTAATAGGTGTTTTTAAGTAAATCGATGATTGATCATCAAAGTTGTAGTTAGGCACATCCAGGATGATTTTTGCATCTGCTCGTCCTGGGTTAAGGGTCATCTTTAGAGATGTTCCCAATAAATGCATATGTGGGCCAGCTGCAACAATGCTGAAGTATTTGTTCATAATCTTTTCACATCTTGAAGTTAACGATGGTGTTGGCCTGTTTGGGTTTTGTCCGCAGACGAAGTTGAGCACATTTGCTTGCTGTGCACTTATTGCATCGGTGCGAGATGCAAGATCAAGCATTGACTGTCTGCGATCACACAGCGGACCAGTAACACCAGGTGGGCAGGCTAATTCAACAGGGGCTGCAAATAGTTCTAGCTGCAGCTGCTTAATCTTTGAACCTTTTTCAGGTACTGCCTCCATGCGGATTGTGGATTGATCGGTTTCAATCTTTCCGTCTATTGCTGCAAGTAAGTTGTAGTGAACCTGCAAAACAAAACGCTCTCCCTTTCTAAAAGGGATTCCATACCCAGCTGGTGAAATATCTTTACCGCGACCAGGTGCCCAAGAGCTAATCCATGGAGATGTGACAAATGTCGACATCATTCCACCAAGGCTTGTGCCACCAAAACATGGCCAGCCGTTTCCGCTTTTGTCTTTAGCGATTGCTTCGGGGATATCAGCCTGTGTTACACGAAAGATAATTGCGTGGTGAACATAGTCTTTGCGCTGTGGGATAAATTCAATACTGCGAACAATTGAATCTTCTTTAACTTTTGGATCAAGTAAAAAGCATCGGTAATCATCTGTGCCCTTATTAGGAGCAGAAGGTAAGTGCGCCTTTGCCATTGTCACGCTGTATTGCTTTGCCTTTGGCGCAGCTGTTGCCTTTGGTTTTTTCACCTTAATGCTGTGAGTCTGTCCATGTTGGCTAGCTGCCTGTGCAATGTGTGGCATAAGAGATGTAATTAATACCGCTACAACTGGGACCAGCATTGATCGCATCTTCATATGATCAAGAATACAGAAATTGCCCAGAGGGCAACACCCCGAAAGTGCAACTAACTCAAGGTGATTTCGGTAGCCTTTCTGGCATGAACAGAGAAAATGAAGTTGGCGCAAAGACCGGCAAGATCACCCCGTACAAAGTTTTTGGTTGGGTCCCACTAGCCCTGTTTTTTGCTGCAGCAGGAATTACCGCATTTTTTGGATTCCTTAAGGGTCTCTAAAGTTTTTTGGAGAGTGTCAAAACTCTTCCGCCTAATTGATTCGGTTGCTACCGTGTCCCACATGAAACGCTTGATTGCCCCAGTCCTAATTGCTTGTTTGTCTCTAACTGTTAACTTCCCTTCAGCAACAGCTGCAGTTAAGCAAGGCGCGCTGTGCAAGAAGGCCGGTCAAGTCAGTACCGCTTCGGGGATCAAGTACACATGTACAAAAGCCGGAACTAAACTGGTTTGGAAAAAAGGATCAATGGCTAAAACTTCTGCGCCAGCGGCACCAGTTGTTAAAGACTTTGAAGCATGGAGCACAAACATTGATTCAAAGACGCTAAGTGATCAAGCACAACGAAACTTTCTTAGTTGGGTTAAGACCAGAGCTGGTGAAACAAAGAATCACACACAGTTAATTCAGGCAAACCCAAATACTTCTCGAATATCAATACTAAAGAAGGCTGATGACCTTGGCGCGCAGTTGTTCAGTTCATATTTTCCACAAGGATCAGTAACAGTTATTGGTGCTACACAAAGTTGGACTGATGAACAGTTAGCAAAAAACGGTTGGGTGACAAAATGTGACGTACCTTCAATGGGCGGGGTTACATATTGTTTAGATAACGATACTCGTCAAGGTTATGTAATCACGAGCGACCTTACATACAGCGCAAGTAACCCTGGAGCCGATGGTGGAGCCTTATTGGCTCATGAGTATTTTCACTTAGTACAAAGAAATTTAGCAAAAAATCCAAATGGTTCTCAAATAAAGAGTGGCCAACCAGATATGGCCAATGCGTTTCCAGCCTGGTTTGTTGAAGGCTCTGCTGATTATGTTGGATTTGCAGTTGGTGCGCTTTCGCAAAACGCCACTTACTGGGAAGGGCGAGATCGCATGTTTTCGTATGCACCACGAGAAGAATCAATAGATAAAAATGCAATTGCAGATTATGAGATTCGCACCTGCTGTGGAAATAACACCCCAACTTATCCATATGGTGTTGGGCGAGTAGCAACGGAATACATCGTTGCATCTATTGGTTTTCAAAAGATGTTAGATATCTGGAGTGATTTTGCAACTTCCAGAAACTTCGAAACCAGTTTTGAAAAGGTAACTGGAATTTCTAAAGAGGCTTTTTATGCAAAGTTTGATCAGGTCAGAACCAAGGTCGGCTTACCACCAGTTTCATGGCGCCTAGATGGATTGGTCAACAAGAAGATCAGTTAAATGGTTTAGCTCGTTAGGATGTTGGTGGGCTTGGCAGTTCTAACATTGGTTTGCTCGTAGTTAATTCTTTACGAATGTTTTTTAGTTCGTTAAGTACAACGCCAACTCCAGATTCTGCGGCAGTTATTGCTAATGCCAGTACGCGGTTAAATTCTCGGCCTTGGTGAGCTTCAACTCGAACACCGGAAGATTTTTGGCGGTTAGAGACATTAAAGATGAAATCAGATTCATCATTTAATGTGGAGGCACCTAATAGCTTTGAAAACTCCCACTCTTTTGTATACATAGGGCCAACAAAGAGAATGCGAGTTGTTGTCACAATTACATTGCCTTGATCAAGATCTGCCTGTGCGTTTGCACCTGGAATAGATCTGCCTCGTACTGCGCCAACACGAAAGCGAATTCCGGCGGCAACGGGAATGCTTACACCTGATGAGCCGCCAACAAATTGACTTGGACCGCGTCGTGTTTCGTGAAAGATTGCCGGGGCGCTAAAGAGCACAACTTCGCCTTTTTCATTGACTACAAAGTTTTGAACAGAATCAATGCCGTTACTTGCATTGGTAAATATTGTCTCCATTTTTTCAAGCAGTGCGTGGTCGGCATCCCAATTGGCCTGCTCTAGTTCAAACTGCTGGCGAGCGTTTTTCTGAGCGCGCTTGTGTTTGAGGTTAGCGAAAAATCCCATACTCAACTGTATTCGTTAGCACCTTGGCTGAATAGTCTGACGGGGCTTTGCATTCATAAATTGTTTGTAATCAAAAAGCAAAAGGCCCGCAGATTTCTCTACGGGCCTTATTCAGTAGCTCATGTAGTTGGATCAGATCCAACGATGTGCCCACCGATGACTACGGTAAATAAACCATAGC
>CAMCYA010000030.1 GCA_945883675.1 Bifidobacterium breve | reverse complement strand
GGTTCGCACGGTGAATACACAGCAGATGAGTGGGGAGCTGCATCTTCGAGCATAAATTACGAGATAGTTACACGAATTGGCCCTCGTGTGCCTAGAATCTACGCACCTCATGTCTACTAATTCACCGATCTTGCATGCCAAGGGAGTTTCCATCTCCTTTGGTGGTCTGCGTGCACTCAATGATGTGCACTTGCAGTTAAACCATGGCGAAGTTGTGGGAGTTATTGGCCCAAACGGTGCGGGAAAGACAACTCTATTTAATGCAATCTGTGGTTTGGTTGAACCAGATGCGGGCACACTTGAACTTGATGGCCACAAGCGCGATTGGCCCAAACCATATGAGTTAGTTGATTTAGGAATTGCCAGAACATTGCAAGGCGTTGGATTGTTTCCTGAACTGACAGTTCTAGAAAACGTGATGATTGGTGCCCAAAAATTTGCAAAAACTGGTCTGTTATCTGCAGCTTTTGGATTTGATGTCCGCGACGAAGCACAACTGCGGAATCGTTCGGTCACCGCTTTAGAGAAAGTCTTCGGAACAACTTTGATGCACCGTCGCGCAGACACCCTTTCCTATCCAGACACCAAGCGGGTAGCAATCGCGAGAGCTTTGGTCTCTGAGCCAAAAGTATTAATGCTTGATGAGCCAGCTGGCGGGCTAGGTCCTCGCGACATCGAATGGATGAATAACCTCATTCGGAATCTAACCTCAACCATGTCTGTATTGATCGTGGAGCACCATATGGATGTAGTTATGTCCGTATGTGATCGAATCTATGTTTTAAATTTTGGCGAAGTAATTTCAAGTGGAACTCCAGATTTTGTTCGCCGTGATCCTGGCGTTATTGCGGCATATCTTGGAACCGGTGCTTCATGAGTCTGATAGTTAGAAATTTAAGCGTTGATCACGGTGCTATTCGAGCCATTAATAATCTATCTTTTATTGTTGAAAAAAGAAGGTTGACAGCCGTCATTGGAGCAAACGGTGCTGGAAAATCGACGTTGCTTCGAACTTTATCTGGGCTGATACCAGCAAGTGAAGGAAAAGCCAGTTGGGGCGAACACAACTTATTAAAGGGAAAAGCAGAGCAACATGTTCGAAACGGTGTCAGTCATGTCTCTGAAGGCAAGTCGGTAATTCCAGAGTTAACTGTAGAAGAGAATTTAGATCTTGGAGCGTTGTGGCGCAGAAATAAAAAAGAAGCAGATGTAACTAAGAAATATGTCCTTGAATTATTTCCACGACTTGGAGAGCGCCTCAAGCAACGCGGTGACACATTATCTGGTGGTGAAAGACAGATGCTTGCAATTGCAAGAGCGTTAATGTCCAAACCACAGCTGTTGCTATTAGATGAACCTTCACTTGGTTTAGCTCCATTAGTTATTGAACAGATTTTTCAGACAATTCGTGACATAGCAAACTCTTCTGACTTAACTGTTTTGCTTGTAGAGCAAAACGCTATGGGCGCACTCAAGATTGCCGATATTGGAGTGGTTTTAAATCTTGGAAACATAGTTGCAATAGGACCTTCTGCTGATCTGATTGCCGATCCAGCAATTCGTGCTGCTTATTTGGGTTACTAAGGAGAGCACATGGAAAAGTTAATCTCGGCATCGTTAATTGGCTTAAGCCAAGGTGCAATTTTTGCTCTCATGGCACTTGCTCTAGTGCTAGTTTTCAGATCAACACGGGTAGTTAACTTCGCCCAAGCCGGTCAAGCCATGGTTTCAACATACATAGGTTGGGAAGTTGTAACTCGCACTGAAAATTATTGGATCGCTTTACCAGCTGCCGCTCTTGCGGGCGCACTATTGGCGGCCATAATCGAAACGTTCCTAATGCGTCCACTTGCAAAGAGAGCGTCGCATGGAGCAATAGCACCTGTTGCAAGCATTATTGCAAGCCTTGGAGTTTTAGGTGTTTTACATAGTGGCGCCGCAATGATTTGGACGAGTGAACAGAAGTTATTTCTTTCGCCGGTTTCGGTTAATGGAATAGAAATTGGCTCAACTGTCTATCCATTTTCTCAAGCAGATATTTTAATTATTTCAACAGTAATTATTGTGATGTCAACTTTTGCATTTTTCTTTCAACGGACCTCACTTGGACTTTCATTACGGGCTGCAGCTTTTCAGCCGGAGATTTCACGTCTTGCAGGAGTTAAAGTTGATCGAGTGCGAACTATTGGATGGGCGTTATCAGGTGCAGCAGGTGCAATTGTGGGTGTATTAGTTACACCAGGAAATTACCTAAGTCCATTTTCGCTAGATATTTTGTTGGTTTATGGTTTTGTAGCAGCTGTTATTGGAGGCTTGGAATCTCCTCAAGGCGCAGCACTCGGAGGATTAATTCTGGGTATGTCGCTTTCCTTTACATCCATTTATGTCAGCAGCGGTCTAACATTTATTGTGCCTTTCGTAGTACTTCTATTGATTTTGATTGTTAAACCAAAAGGTATTTTCGGTGGAGGGAGTTCTCGAAATGCATAGCACCCATCGCCGTCGCCTGATTCTCTTTATCGTTGTAGGAGCAGTACTCTTTTATTTTTCAAGTAGAGTTGGAATTTTACGTTTGTATCAAGGCTCAACAGTCTCTATGTACGTCATTGCTATTGGCTCAATTATTTTGCTCACTGGATATTCAGGTCAGATTTCACTTGGCAACGGTGCATTTATGGCGATTGGTGCATATGTTGCAGTGCTATCGCAGTTATATCTAGATCTTCCATTTGTTCTAACATTTTTTGTCGCAGTGATTGGCGCAGCTCTTGCCGGTTTAATTCTAGGAATTGCCGCAGCAAGACTTACCGGTCCCTATCTTGCTGGTGCAACTCTGGCCCTGGCAGTAGCGCTTCCATCTCTTGCAAATTTGTTTCCGGTCCTTGGTGGAGAACAAGGTTTAGGTTACGACTCTGGCAATGCCCCAACATTGTTTGGTGAGGTAGCCAGATTCAAATGGCTATTTTGGATATCCAGCTTTACTGCATTGATTACATGTTTAATTCTGCAAAATATCTTAAAGAGTAGATATGGCCGTATTTGGAAATCAATTAGATCAAATTCTGTTGCAGCGGAGTTAACAGGAATTCATGCATCTAAATCAAAAGTTCTTGCATTCATGTTATCGGCAGGAATTGCCGGATTAGCAGGGGCGGTCCTCACCATGAGTTTGGGAACGGTTTCTCCCAGCGCGTTCCCACTTTCTCTCTCATTTGCCCTTATAACCGGAGCAGTTATCGCGGGAATTAGCTCTCTACTACCGGGTAGCCTCGTTGGGGCTGTAGTTTTGGTCGGGATGTCTCAACTAGTCGGAACGCTCACCACGCGCTTTGAAATAGGGGATGTTTTAGCCCAAAACCTGAAAGAGTTGATAGTCAGCGCACTATTGATCCTGGCAGTCGTCTTTACACCTAATGGTCCAGGTGAGAAGATTCGTGAAATGCGAGACCATCGAAAACACCATTCACATGGTGGTCATCGATAAAGGCTATAAATGCAGTACCTAACTCGGAAGGAAAAACAATGATGCGATTAAATCGCAGCAAGAATGCTCTAACCCTTACCGCCCTAGCGGCAACTGTTGCCATGGTGGCAACTGTGGTTCCAGCTCAAGCAAGTACCGACAAAGTTGGCGTCACAAGCAAACTGATCAAGCTGGGCATCTCACAGCCAACTGATGGACCAGCATCTGCTGGTTACAACAAAGTAGCTCCAGCCATGAAGGCATATTTTGATTATGTAAATGCCAACGGCGGAGTAAATGGACGAAAGATTCAATTGACAATCAAAAATGACGGCTATTTGGTTCAAAAAGCCGTGAATGAATCCGTTGCATTGGTTGATGAAGGAATATTTGCATTTGTTGGGTCGTTAGGTACCGCAAACAATCTCAACGTAGCTACTGCATTGGATCTCAAGAACTCTAAGATCCCATCACTTTTTGTTAACACAGGCTTCTCAGGCTTTGCTGTTAAGAAGGATCATCCTTCAATGTTCTCACTTTTCCCTTCATACTATATGGAGACCAAAATTGTTGGTGAGTACATCAAGAAAAATTTCCCAAACAAAAAAGTTGGAATTATCTACCAGGCAGATGACTTTGGTGACGATGGACTAGCCGGCTTGAAGCAGGCAGGAATTACATTAGTCAAAGAAGTTCCTTATGCATCGCTTTCACAGGCAGATCCACGATCTGCCCCAGCTTGGATCACACAACTTAGTTCAGCCGGTGTAGAAGTTGCCATTATGTTTGGTGTTACATCTGCAACTGGAGCTGCACTAGGTGCTGCTGCAAGAGCACAGTACAAACCACAGTGGATTCTTGGATCTGTTGGTTCAGATGTAACGACACTTAAGGCATTAGGTATCACTGATGGCATCCTTAATGGAGCGGTCACTGGATCATTTTTGCCAGCTACTACTGATTTAAAAGATTCATACATCAAGCTATTCAGGGAAGTAAATACGAAGTACAACCCAGGAGTGACCTTTGATAGCAATGTTCTTGCAGGAATGAACACGGCGATGATGACAACTGCGGCAATTAAGGCTGCAGGAACTAATCTGACCCGTTCAGGCTTGATTAGAACAATTGAATCAAAGGGTAAGAGCTTTTTAAGTGCTTCACTTACTCCACCAACGTATTCAGCAACTTCACATGCAGGTTATTCCGGCTTCTGGTTGGGTACCTTCAATGCAAGTGGAGTATTAGTTCCAGAAACCGGTAAGTACAAGGTCTACACGACAGATTCTGCAAAGGGTAAAGTTGTAGTTAGTACTTATAAGCGTCCAGCAGTATCAGGGAAAGGATTACTTAAGTAATGTCAACATTTACTAAAAATCAAAGAAATCTAGTTTCTGCTCTAGTAGCTGCTGCTCTAGTTTCACTTTCTGTAATAGCAGCACCAGCACAGGCAGCGGCAACGGGTCCAGTTTGTGGTCCAAGCACCAACGCCGTTGTTTCATGCGGTGGTACTACCTCAGATGGCGCTAAGTATGCGATGCAGGTTCCAGATAATTTCAATGGAACAGTATTTCTATACTCACATGGATATACATATGCAATTGATATCCCTGGTAAGTACACCCAGGCATCAGTTCTCAACAACCCAGTACCAGGTCCAATTGGTCCACTAGCGCCAACTACAGTTGACATGATGACGATCAATTCACTTCTGGCATCTGGTTATGCAGTTGTTGGATCAACGTTCCCAGTCCTTGGATGGAACGTAAAAGAGGCTGTTGCAACCAACGTTGAGTTGATTGGTGTCTTCAAGAAGAAGTTCACAGATACCAAAAAGGTTATTGCTTGGGGAGAGTCTCTCGGAGCTTTCATCACACAAGCGTTAGCTGAAAAGTATCCAAAACTTATTGATGGAGCAGGTCTTATGTGCCCAGCACTTGGAAATGTTGCAGCTGAACTTACAACAGCTGGTGATTTCCTTTGGGGACTAAAGACAATGTTTGCTCCAACTATTACAGGGCGAAACTATGCCGCTGGTGATGCAGGAATGATGCAGGTTTACACCGATCTTACAATCCTTGAATCACTAGGAAATGCTCTTAAGACATCAATTGGTACGGAGCTTGCTACAAGCGCTCCTTCTTGGCCAGCAGGTGCTCCTGGAGCAGCGGCGTTGGGAGCAGTTTACGTTCGCTCCGTAGTTTTGTACCTAGGGTTAATGGCAGGAATTCCAACTAGAAGTGCTCATTTCGATGGCGTTTCTGGTCCAGGTGCTGCTGGTTCAAGTACAGCATTTGGCTTTGCAACCATGGGAAGTCCAGCACTTGCTGTTCTGGAGAATGGCTTTGATGCCGCAGGACTTGCAGTTTTGGCTACCTATGACTTAGAAAAGCAAAGCGGTGGAGCGTTCTTTGATAATACAAAGACAGATTATGCAAAGCGCACAACTGTTGAAAAATCTATTTACAATACGCCTCTCAGTGGTGCAACTGCGATTGCTGGAATTGAAAGATATCTTGCAAATCCAGCGGTTACTCGTTGGGCTGCAACACCAGCGGCAGCAACCAAGTTTGCTACCCAGATTAAGCACACAGGAAAGTTAAGTCATCCAACAGTTGTACTTGCTGCAACTGAAGACCCAATCACTCCTGAAGGAAATACTCAGTGGCTAATTAATCGACAAAAGACTGCAGCGGCAAAAGCCAAACTGCTAGTTATTTGGAATAAGCCAGCTGATCAATACACCACGTTCACTGCAGCGGGCCAACCTGATGCATCAGGTCCGAAAGCAAATGGAACTGGCCACTGTAACTTCACAGCTGATCAGTATCTAGCAGTTGCGAATATCCTTTCTGATGCCGTTGAAAGCAATGGCAAGTTGGATACTGGAGTAGTCCGAGAAAATGCATTAGCAAACGCTACTGGACTATCAATCGCGCCTCGCACGGGCAGAATGCAAAAGTACTACCAAAAGTAAGTAATTACTTGTAAAGAACTACAAGTAAAGAAGGGCCCTCGAGAAATCGGGGGCCCTTCTTGTATTACCCTTGAACAATGCATCATGTGGAATCTGCAGAAGAGATGTTCGAATTTGGAAAGCGGATTGGCGCGCAATGCAGACCAGGGGATCAAATTCTGTTAACTGGTCCATTAGGAGCAGGGAAGACTCTGCTGGCACAAGGCATAGGCGCAGCCCTTGGTATCGATGAAATAACTTCACCAACATTCGTGATTGCGCGCAAGCACGATGGACAGATTCCTATCATCCACGTTGATCTATATCGCTTGTTAGATAGCGCTAATCCTTTAGCTGCGATTGAGGATCTAGATCTAGAAACGGATGCAGATAAATCAGTAACTATCATTGAATGGGCCTCTCCAGAATTTTCGGCACTACAGGAAGATCGCCTTGAGATATCCATTGATCGCACAAATGAAGTTCGAGTTGTCACTCTTAACCCAGTAGGCAAGCGATGGGATGGTTTAAAGCTATGACTATTTCACTTGTCATCGATACGGCAACATCTAGAACAATTGTGGGAGTCGTTAACAACGGAATTGCTGTATTTGAAGAGTTTCATGAAGGTGCAACCGATCACGGCAAAGCAATTTCAGAGCTAGTAGCCAAGGCATTAAAGGCAACAGCGATTCCTGATGAAGTTGTCATTGGAATGGGCCCTGGACCATTTACCGGTCTTCGAGTTGGTATTACCTTTGCGCAATCATTTGCTCTGGCACGATCAATTCCCTGGATCGGTGTCTGCTCTTTAGATGCGATTCGAATTGATTCCACAACTAATGATTTGGGAACCGATGAATACACCGTGGCAATCGATGCACGTCGCAAACAGATGTATTGGGCCAGCTATAAAGCCGGCGTGCGGATCAAGGGACCTTCCGTTGATAAACCAGAAGATATCGAGCAGTTCATCACTAATGTTTTCCCAGATGTTACAAAATTAGTTGAACTTGGTTCCACGCAAAATGTAAGAGAACCCTTTTATCTTCGCAGCCCTGATGCCATACCAACAGCGGAGCGAACATGATCACCTATCGCCAGCCAATGTCACTTGATATTCCAACACTTGTCGTCCTAGATAAAGAGTATTTTCCATACTCTCCTTGGAACATTGCTCAATTCAAAGAAGAGTTTGCTGGAATTCCAACGACTAGATTTTTTGAATTGGCCATTAGCGAGAATGAAATAGTTGGTTATGCAGGAGTGTTTGCAGCAGGTGATGGGGCAGTTGCCGATGTTTTAACGGTTACCGTAATCAATGGTTTTAGGCGTCAGGGAATTGCAAAAAAATTGATCTCTGATATTGAAAGCTACTGCCAAACAAAAGGATCTAGCGCAATCATGCTAGAAGTTGCCACAGATAATGCTGGCGCAATCTCTCTCTATGAGAACTTAGGGTATGTGCAAGTTTCAACTCGAAGCAACTATTACGGTAGCGGTAAAGATGCTCTAGTAATGCAAAAGGAGCTCATCTAATGGAGCCTTTAGTTTTAGGAATAGAAACTTCATGTGATGAAACAGCCATTGGAATTGTCCGTGGACGCACCTTGCTTGCAAATGAAATTGCCTCAAGTGTTGATGAACATGCGCGCTTTGGTGGAGTAGTTCCAGAGATTGCAGCTAGAGCGCATCTAGAGGCAATGCTTCCAAGTATCGAGCGAGCAGTTAAAACAGCCAATATCTCTCTTCGAGATATCGATGCCGTGGCAGTAACAGCCGGACCAGGGTTAATTGGCGCACTCCTTGTTGGTGTTGCATCTGCAAGTGGATTGGCGCAAGGTCTGGGGCGGCCACTCTATGGAGTTAATCACTTGGCATCGCATATAAGTGTTGATTATTTAACTCACTCAGATCCTTTAGAACCGGTAATTGCACTTTTAGTAAGTGGTGGGCATTCATCACTTCTGCAAGTAGATGACATAACTGGTTCGATAACAAAATTGGGTGCAACTATGGATGATGCAGCAGGTGAGGCGTTCGATAAAATCGCCCGCATAATGGGAGTTGGATTTCCAGGTGGACCTGCAATTGATGCACTTGCCAAAACTGGTAGTGCAACTGCTATCGATTTTCCTAGAGGGTTGACTACTTCAAATGATTGGCAAACTAGGCCTTTTGATTTTTCATTTTCAGGATTAAAAACCGCTGTTGCTCGGTATTTAGAATCAACTCCAGATTATGTGAGGGGCGATGTGGCTGCATCATTTCAAGAAGCAGTTGTTGATGTTTTACTTCTAAAGGCGCTAGCTGCATGTAAACAAACTGGGATTAATTCACTAGTAATTGCAGGAGGCGTTGCCGCCAATTCCAGATTACGTCATCTGGCTGAGCAGCGCTGCGAAAAGGTTGGAATCCAACTTCGCATACCCGCCCCGGCTCTGTGTACCGATAACGGTGCAATGGTCGCAGCCCTTGGCTCGCTTTTAGTCAGCGCCGGCCGAGCGCCTGCCGCCAATGCATTTGATGCCGATTCATCTCTACCTGTCACCAGCATCAATCTGCGCTAAAGCTAGGCCAGCCCCTAAAACCAGGCCCACCGATCAAGCCAAACAATCAAAGAGAGCCACTAAGCCCAATCCAGATTCTCAATTTGTGTCGGGCTTTAACCCCGCCTAGAGTTGGCTTTAGCACTCTCGACCCGAGTCTGCTAACTCGGAGTTGAATGAGGGAAACTCGAATCTGCGGACTATTTGGTCCACGGATTCAAGAATTCATACATGAAAGAACTAGAGAAGGAGTCACCAAATGGCAATCAAGCCACTAGAAGATCGCATTGTGATTAAGGCAAATGAAGCAGAGACCACAACTGCATCAGGACTTGTTATTCCAGATACAGCAAAAGAAAAGCCACAAGAGGGAACTGTAATTGCAGTTGGCCCAGGTCGCTTTGATGATGGTGTGCGCGTACCAATGGATGTCAAAGTTGGAGATGTAATTCTTTACAGCAAGTACGGCGGAACTGAAATTAAGCACGGCGGAGATGAATTTATTGTTTTGTCTGCACGTGACATTCTCGCTGTAATCGAGAAGTAAATGGGAAAGTCCCTTCAATTTGATGAGCAAGCTCGTCGCGCGATGGAGCGTGGCGTCAACATTCTTGCCGATACAGTAAAAGTAACTCTTGGGCCAAAGGGTCGCAATGTTGTTATTGCTAAATCTTTTGGTGCGCCAATCATCACAAATGATGGTGTAACAATTGCTAAAGAGATTGAACTCAGCGATCCCGCAGAAAACATGGGCGCTCAGTTAGTTAAAGAAGTTGCGACAAAGACAAATGATGTCGCAGGTGATGGAACAACTACTGCAACAGTTCTTGCTCAAGCAATGGTTAAAGAGGGTTTGCGTAACCTTGCAGCTGGCGCACAGCCTATGGATATTAAAATGGGTATTGAGGCAGCAGTTGCTGCAGTCTCTGAAAAACTAAAGGCCCAAGCAACTCCTGTTAATGGAAAAGCTCAGATTGCAGACGTTGCAACCATCTCTGCTCAAGATCGTGCAATCGGCGACCTGATCGCAGAAGCAATGGATCGCGTTGGTAAAGATGGTGTCATCACAGTAGAAGAGGCATCAACTACTGGATTAGATCTAGATTTCACAGAGGGTATGCAGTTCGATAAGGGCTACATCTCACCTTACTTTGTTACAGATCAAGATCGCATGGAAGCAATTCTTGAAGATGCTTACATTTTGATTTCAGCAAACAAGATCTCTGCATTAGCAGAGCTTTTACCTTTGCTTGAAAAAGTTGCACAAGCATCAAAGCCTCTTTTGATCATCGCCGAAGACATCGAAGGAGAAGCACTTTCTACCTTGGTTGTTAACCGTATGCGTGGGGTATTCACCTCTGTTGCCGTTAAAGCGCCAGGATTTGGTGATCGCCGTAAAGCGATGTTGCAGGATTTAGCAATTCTCACAGGCGGACAGGTTATTTCTTCAGAGCTTGGAATGAAGCTAGAAGGCGTATCAATTGAAGATCTTGGAAAGGCTCGTCGCATTGTTGTTACAAAAGATGCAACGACAATTGTTGAAGGCGCCGGCGATAAAGCAGCAGTTGCAGCCCGCGTTGCCGAACTTCGCAAAGAGATCGAAACTAGTGACTCTTCTTGGGATAAAGAAAAACTACAAGAGCGTCTTGCAAAGTTAGCTGGCGGCGTCTGTGTCATTAAAGTTGGCGCACATACAGAAGTAGAACTCAACGAAAAGAAGCACCGCCTTGAGGATGCAATCTCTGCAACTCGCGCAGCAGTGGAAGAGGGAATCGTTGTTGGAGGAGGCGCTGCACTTGTGCACGCTGCTGATTCACTCGAAGGTGATCTCGGCTTCACTGGCGATAAGGCTGTTGGAGTTCGCTTGGTTCGCAAAGCATGCGATGAGCCACTCAGATGGATTGCCGAAAATGCTGGGCTAGAAGGCTATGTTGTAGTTGCAAAGGTTCGCGCAATGAAGCACAACGAAGGCTTCAATGCCGCAACTGATGTTTACGGCGACCTGGCTGCAGATGGTGTTATTGATCCAGTGAAGGTAACGCGTTCTGCATTAGCAAACGCGGCATCAATTGCTGCAATGTTTATTACAACTGAAGCTGTTGTTTATGAGAAGCCAGCAGAGCAGGCTGCAGCAGATGCAGCCGGCGGTCATGGACATTCACACGGTCCAGGTGGGCATCAACACTAATCAGTGAGAATTGCTTAGAAGAAGTTCTAGAAAGTAATTCTAAAAAGAAATAAGCCCCGCGGGAAGTTTCTGCGGGGCTTTTTCTCTTCTTAGGAGGAAGAAATCTAAAAACTTAATTCTCTACGATGCGTGTGAAATGCCAATTGGCTTCGCGATAATTTCTAATCGATCATCTTCTGAAAGTCCGCCCCAAATTCCATAAGGCTCTTGAACTGCAAGGGCATGTGCACGGCAAGCTGCAATAACTGGACATGATGCACATACTGCTTTTGCAGTATTTTCACGATTTCTCCGGCGAGGGCCACGCTCTCCATCTGGATGAAAAAACATCTCTGAAGGTAGATCACGGCATGACCCTTGGTACTGCCACTCCCATTCATCTGCAACGGGGCGGGGTAAGCGAGAGGTTTCGGCCATGTGCTAAAGGTACAACCGCGCCATAAGTTGTTCAAGCGACATCCCCTAAAATCACCTCTTAAAGCCCTTTTGAAGTGGTGAGTTAGCCCACTT
>CAMCYA010000029.1 GCA_945883675.1 Bifidobacterium breve | reverse complement strand
ACCAATTCCAACACTCGGGCAGATTTTAGCAACTGGACATGCACCGCATGCAGGTTTACGTGAATGACAGATTCTTCGTCCATGCCAAATCATTCGCTGCGAAAGATTTGTCCACTCTGCTTGTGGAATGAGTTGTTGGACAACCATTTCGACCTTTACTGGATCTTTTTCATCAGTCCAACCAAATCTTCTGGATAATCTTCCAAAGTGTGTATCTACAGTAATTCCTGGAATATCAAATGCATGACCTAATACAACATTTGCAGTCTTTCGACCCACTCCTGGCAATGTAATCAACTCTTCAAGAGTGCTTGGTACTTCGCCACCAAAATCTTCTAGAATCTTTATATTAAGAGCTTTTATGTGTCGAGCCTTTGCACGGTAAAAACCACTTGAATGAATTAGATCTTCAATTTCGTGCAGATCTGCTTTTGCATAAGCTTTAGGGTTTTTATACTTTCTAAAGAGCGCCGGAGTAATAGTGTTAACTCTCTTATCTGTACATTGTGCGCTTAATACGGTTGCAATTATTAGTTCGAGTGGATTGGTAAAATCTAATTCACAGCGAATATTGGGATAAGTCTTGGTCAATATGCGGTAAACCGCCTTAGCCTCTTTTCGAGTTTCACTATCAACCAACATGGATGTAAACTACCGTGCGTGACCCCAGAAGAATCTATTGTTCGCAAAGCGCCTTTATTTACGGCCCTTGAGGAATCTGCTGCACTCTCACTTCATGCCTCAATGGATTCAGTAAAAATCTCAAAAGGGTCAATCTTGTTTGCTGAGGGCGATGAAGGCGATCATCTTTATGTGATTGTTGAGGGAAAAATTAAACTGGGTACATCTAGCGGGGACGGGCGAGAGAACTTGCTTTCCATTCTTGGTCCTGGTGAAATGTTTGGTGAGCTCAGTCTTTTTGATCCAAATCCCCGCACCTCAACTGCAACAGCCGTAACCGATGCCAAACTTTTAAGTCTTGGCCAAGCAAAACTTATTCCCTGGCTAACAGAAAATCCGCGAGTATCTCTTAATCTCTTAGCCAGTCTTGCTCAACGCCTGCGCCGCACTAATGAAGCAGTTGGTGATTTAGTGTTCTCAGACGTTCCTGGAAGAGTCGCAAAAGCACTTATTGACTTAGGTGAGCGATTTGGTAAACAAACTGATGAAGGATTATTGGTTAACCACGACTTAACTCAAGAAGAGTTAGCACAACTAGTTGGTGCTTCTCGAGAAACGGTTAATAAAGCACTTGCAGATTTTGCAGGGCGCAATTGGTTAAAACTTGATGGACGCGCAGTTCTCATCACGGATTTAGAGAGACTTTCAAAGCGAAGTAAATAAAGACAGCATAGTTCGCGAATATCTCTGAGATAAATCTAGATCTGGCTATCTAACTAAAATATTTGTTACTTCTTAAGAATTACTTCTAGTCAGTAATTTCAACTGTAAGCTCAATTTCAACCGGTGAGTTCAATGGCAATTCTGCAATTCCAACTGCGCTGCGTGCGTGCTTTGCTCCATCTCCCCAAATAGAAATAAACAACTCTGAAGCACCATTGACAACTGCTGGGTGATTCACAAAACCAGCAACTCCATTTACATAGCCAACTACACGTACAATTTTTGTAATTTTATTTACATCTGCAACAGTTTGAACTGCTGCTAAAGCATTGAGCGCGCAAATTTGTGCGAGTTCTTTGGCCTGCTCGGGAGTAATCCCACCATCAACTTTTCCTGTTGCAACCATTTCTCCATTTCGCAAAGGAAGTTGACCGGCAGTAAAAACAAGGTTTCCTGTTCGAATCGCAGGCACATAGGCAGCCACTGGCTTTGCAGCAACGGGAAGCTCTAGTCCAAGTTCTTTTAGTTTTGCTTGGACATCAACTTTATTCACGCGCTAGCTCTTTTCATGCAGTTGCAAGTCATCCTATGGCCCGTTTCATGTAGGCAACTAATTGCTCACCTGTACCAGGTGCAGGAATTACTTGTACAAGCTCCCAGCCATCAGAGCCCCATGTATCCAATATCTGTTTTGTGGCATGAGAAAGAAGTGGAACAGTGGCGTATTCATACTTAATCATTTATTTAAACTCTCTTTAACTAAGGATGAAACTAACGCTCCATCTGCTTTTCCTGCGATTTTTTGCTTTATTGCGCCCATTACTTTGCCCATATCTGCAGGACCTGCAGCCCCAGTTGAAGCAATTGCATCGGCAATAATCTTTTTGATCTCATCGGCAGTTAACTGTGCAGGCAGGTATTTTGCAATAACTTCACCTTCTGCTTTTTCAAGTGCGGCTTTTTCTGGATGCCCTGCACTTTCAAAGGCTTCAGCAGCTTCGCGACGTTTTTTAGCTTCACGAGATAGAACAACAATCAACTCTTCGTCGCTTAATGTTCGCGCCTCTTTGCCAGCCACCTCCTCATTGGTGATAGCTGTCAGGACCATGCGAATCGTGCCGGAGACTATTTCATTTCGTCCACGAATTGCATCTGTTAAATCTGCCCGTAAAGTTTCTTTTATACTCATTTTGTTAACTCTACAGCTAATAGTTCACCGATTTGTGCCGTATTGAGTGCAGCCCCTTTGCGTAAATTATCGCCGCAGAGGAACAAATCGATAGATTTTTTGTCATCTAACGATTGGCGAACGCGACCAACCCAAGTTGGATCGGTACCTACAACGTCATTTGGGGTTGGAAATTTCTTGTTTTCTGGGTCATCAAGCAAGATTACGCCTGCAGCTTTTTCTAGAATTTTTTGCGCTGCTTTTCGTGTAACTTCGTTTTTAAATGTGGCATGCACGGCAAGTGAATGTGTCGTTAAGACAGGAACACGAACGCATGTGGCAGAGACCTTTAACTTTGGCATTCCAAGAATCTTGCGTGACTCATTGCGCACTTTGAGTTCTTCCGATGTATATCCAGCTTCTGCAAGTGAACCGGCCCAGGGAATAATGTTGAGTGCAAGTGGGGCTGGAAATGGTGAAGAGTCTTTAATAATTTTTCGAACATCAGATGTTGCTTCTCCCGCATTTGTTCCAGCAACCTTAGAAATCTGATCGCGCAAGCCATCAATACCTGGTTGACCTGCACCAGATGCTGCTTGGTATGAGGCGACTACTAACTCTTTTAGCTCAAACTTTTTGTGGAGTGCGCCCATTGCAACAATCATTGACATAGTTGTGCAGTTTGGATTTGAAATAATCCCTTTTGGTCTTTTCTTTGCTGCTTTTGGATTTACTTCAGGAACCACCAAAGGCACTTTTGGATCCATTCGGAATGCACCTGAGTTATCCACGACAATCGCACCGCGGGATACGGCGATTGGAGCCCACTTTGCAGAAATCTCATCAGGAACATCAAACATTGCAACATCTATTCCATCAAAGGCTTCTGGGGAGAGTGCAACAACTGTTAACTCTTGCCCGCGGCAAACAAGTTTTTTACCGGCACTTCTTGCAGATGCAATCAGACGGATCTCGCCCCAAACATCTTTACGCTCGGACAAAATGCTGAGCATTACTGTTCCGACAGCTCCTGTTGCTCCTACTACCGCCAAAGATGGTTTCTTTTTTGCTTTACTCATCGCCCAGTTCCTCCGTATACGACTGCTTCATTTTGGTCTGCATCGAGTTCAAAAGCGGTATGAGCAGCCTTTGCGCCTCTTTCTAAATCTGCTGCGCGACAAATAATTGAAATGCGAATCTCTGACGTTGAAATCATTTCGATATTAACTCCTGCATCCGAAAGTGCTCCAAAGAATGTTGCTGTAACTCCAGGATGTGAGCGCATTCCTGCTCCAACTAAGGATAATTTTCCGATTTGATCATCGTATTGAATCGATGCAAAACCCACCTCACCTTGAAGTTTTTGCAAGGTAGAAGTTGCCTCCGCGCCCTCTGCTTTAGGTAATGTAAATGAGATATCAGTTAACCCTGTCGCTGCTGCGGAGACATTTTGAACAATCATGTCGATATTGATGTCTGCATCTGCGATCGCCTGAAAGATGCGTGCTGCAACACCAGTGCGGTCAGGCACTCCGACTATTGTAATTTTGGCTTCACTCTTATCGTGAGCGATTCCTGAGATGATTGCTTGTTCCATTGCGCCTCCTTCTGGATGATCTTTGACCACCCATGTTCCTTCGTTGTTGGAAAAAGATGATCGTACGTGAATTGGTAAGTTATAGCGGCGTGCATATTCAACACATCGCAGGTGCAAAACTTTTGCTCCGCTTGCCGCAAGTTCTAACATTTCGTCATAAGTGACAGTCTTTAATTTTTGTGCATTAGGGACAACGCGAGGATCGGCACTAAAAACGCCATCAACATCTGTATAAATTTCACAGACATCGGCATCTAATGCAGCGGCAAGAGCCACGGCAGTTGTATCACTGCCACCGCGACCAAGAGTTGTTACATCTTTTGTATCTTGTGAAATTCCTTGGAATCCAGCAACGATTGCAATTGCGCCACTATCTAGAGCCTCTTTGATTCGACCTGGAGTTACATCAATGATGCGAGCGCGACCATGTGCCGATGTAGTTATTACTCCCGCTTGGCTTCCCGTAAAAGATAAAGCTTCATGACCTAAATTATTTATGGCCATCGCAAGTAAAGCCATGGAAATTCTCTCTCCAGCAGTGAGCAACATGTCTAACTCACGGCCCTGAGGAATTGGGGTTATCTGTTCAGCTAAATCGATTAATTCATCAGTTGTATCGCCCATCGCTGAGACCACAACAACGACCTGATTGCCATCTCGTTTAGCGGCCACAATTCGGTTGGCAACGCGCTTCATGCCCTCAGCATCAGCTACAGATGAGCCACCATATTTTTGAACGATCAATCCCATGTATTAATCATGAAGCAAGAAAAGAGTTGGGGCTACCTAATTTTCCATATTTCTCAAATAATGAGACGATAATTATTTCAAATAATGAGATTAAACATCTCGGCGGCCCTCAAAGGCACGTCCAAGGGTAACTTCATCGGCATATTCAAGATCTCCGCCAACCGGCAGGCCACTGGCAAGACGCGAGACCTTAATGCCCATCGGTTTGATGAGGCGAGAAAGATATGTAGCTGTTGCTTCACCTTCCAGATTTGGATCAGTCGCCAGAATAACTTCGGTGATCTCAGAATCAGCTAGCCGTGTCATTAGCTCACGAATTCGTAACTGTTCTGGACCAATGCCATCAATCGGAGAGATTGCCCCACCTAGTACATGGTATTTACCGCGAAATTCTCGTGTTCGCTCAATTGAAATGACATCTTTACTTTCTTCAACAACACAAATAGATGTGTTCTCGCGGCGCGGATCACGGCAGATGCGACATTCATTTTCTTCTGAAACATTTCCGCAATGAACGCAAAACTTTACTCGCTCTTTAACTGTTCGAATCGAATCCACGAGTGCCGATGCAACTTCAGGATCAGATTGCAAAATGTGAAAGGCAATGCGTTGGGCGCTTTTTGGACCGATACCAGGCAAGCGTCCGAGAGCATCAATTAGATCTTGAATTGCTCCTTCATACATTCCAGACATTAATTACTTACCTTCGATTACTTGGGCGCCAAGTTCTTGCATTAATAAAGCAGCACCAGATAATTGATTGGGATCAGACGGCGCCTCTGAAGTTCTTGTCTCTCGTGCAATTGGTGTATTTGTGTCGATTGATGGATCTACTACAACCGCTATTTTTCTATCTATTCCAACAATATCAATAAACGCATTGCGTAAAATCACATCTGATTCAGAGCGCTCAAAACTTTCTTTAGCTCCTGGATTAACTATTCCAATTGTGATTGCATCATCATCAACTGACAACACTTGCGCTGAAGCACTAAGAAGGGACCACGTAAGCCTGCGGCGTTTTTTAACATCCTCAATAACATCTGGCCATGCTCTACGCAAAGCTGCAATATCAAAGTTGCCTGGAACCTTTGCCTTTGATGGTGTACTAGGAGCAGCGTTAGGTGCAGTGCTAGGTGCAGTGCTAGGTGCAGATTCTTTTGATTTAACAGTTGGAGTTACTGCTTCAACTTTAGAACTGCTCGGCGCTTCAGTCGAATGAGTGGAGGCTGCTTTTTCTTTTGCCTCCACGTTTCGAACTGGAGCCGATACTGCAGAAGAAGTAGAAGAAGTTAGTGGAGCAATGTTTTCTGCGCGCTCAAGTCTTTCGATTCGAGAAAGCATGCCTGACTCTCCGTTGTCACCGATCGGTAACAAAATTCGCCCGCAGATAAGCTCAAGAATTAAACGTGGCGCAGTTGCTCCGCGCATCTGTGTTAAACCTTCGGCAGTAATATCTGCTGCACGCGAAAGATTAGCACTCCCAATTCGATTGGATTGATTGCGCATTCTCTCCATTTGATCGTCTGGTAAATCACGCAAAATAGAGTTTGCAGTTGAATCCTTTAAGGCATCTACGATCATCAAATCGCGCAAACGCTCCAACATATCGCTTGTAAAACGGCGAGGATCATGGCCAGACTCAATTACACGATCGATTGTTTTAAACAACGTTGCACCATCGCGTGCTGCAATTGCATCAAGTGCATCATCTAATAATGCGCCATCTGTAAAACCAAGCAGTTGAACTGCAATCTCATAGCTGACGCCATCTTTACCAGCACCTGCAAGTAGTTGACCAAGTACTGAAAGTGCATCTCTTACAGAGCCACCGGATGCTCTCACAACAAGTGGGATTACACCTTTAGCAACTTGTACACCTTCGGCATCACAAATCTTTTCAAGATGCTGGGCAAGAACTCCTGGTGGCACTAGACGAAATGGATAGTGATGTGTTCTTGATCTGATTGTTGCAATTAACTTATCTGGCTCGGTTGTAGCAAAAATAAAGATGACGTGTGCAGGAGGCTCTTCGACGACTTTTAGGAGTGCATTTGCAGCACCTGGTCCAAGTTGATGTGCTTCATCGATAATATAAATCTTGTAACGACTGTGTACTGGAGCAAAAAAAGCTTTATCGCGAAGATCTCGTGCGTCGTCAACTAAGCCATGTGTTGCAGCGTCAAGTTCGATGACATCAAGTGATCCTGGACCATTTGCAACTAAATCTGTGCATGATTGGCATTGGCCGCAAGGATTTGGTGTTGGCCCTTTTTCACAGTTAAGCGAGCGCGCCATGATTCGGGCACTAGAAGTTTTTCCGCAACCACGTGGGCCGCTAAATAAATATGCATGATGCGTGCGTCCTGTTTCTAATGCATTTGAAAGTGGAACAGTCACATGTTCTTGCCCAATTACATCGGCAAATACGGATGGGCGGTACTTACGATACAAAGCTAATGACATCGCCACATCTCCTCTGCTGACCTCTAATGGTCTCTACTCAACTTCACTCATCACTGCTGTTGTTCATGTAACTAAAAAACTCTTTGTATAACTTCAAACTGTAAAGGACCCCTCGCACACCCGCCAGAGCGGACCTACCCTTGCTGCATTCCTGCCCTGGGGGAGTTCAGTACGGTAACGCCGTACGAGGGATCTGGCGTAATCATAGTTATAGCCACCGATAGAGTTCTCCCTCTCGGGAGGATTCGCATAGCGGCCGAGTGCGCACGCTTGGAAAGCGTGTAATGGGTTAAACCATTCGAGGGTTCAAATCCCTCATCCTCCGCCGATTTAAATATCCACAGCTATGTATTTAGTCTGCAAGAACTCATGAATTCCATCGAAGCCACCTTCGCGTCCTAATCCTGACTGCTTTACACCACCAAAAGGCGCGGCTGGATCAGAGATAACTCCTTTATTGATTGCAACCATTCCAGATTCCATCGCCTCTGCAGTTCGTAATGCTCGAGTCAGATCCGATGAAAATACATAACTAATCAATCCAAATTCGGTGTCATTTGCTAACTCAATACCCTCTTCATCGGTGTCAAAAATAACAATTGGCGCAACTGGTCCAAAGATTTCGTGAAGCAAGATTGGATTATCTTTTTGCACAACAAGAACTGTTGCTGGGTAAAAGGCACCCTTACCTTCTGGTTTCACTCCACCTAATTCGACTTTTGCGCCCGCGGCAATTGCTTGATCAACAAGCTCTGCAATTTTATTTCGCTCCTTCATGGAGACATAAGCGCCCAAAGTCGTTGTGCTGTCGGTGCCCCGGCCCATTACAAAGCCGGACATTGACTTACTCATCTGTGTAATAAATTCTTTTGCAATTCCACGTTGAACAAAAATTCGATTTGCAGAGGTACATGCCGCACCGCCATTTCGCATCTTGGCTAGAGAAAGCTGAGGAATTGTTACTGCTAAATCAGCATCATCATGAATGACAACTTGGGCATTTCCACCAAGTTCCATTGAGCAGCGAATAACTTGATCTGCTGCTTCCTTAATTAGTACTCGCCCAACTTCAGTAGAGCCTGTAAAGGAAAGATTTCTCACCCGCGGGTCATGCAACATTTTTGAGATCGCTGGACCTGATTTTTCCGGAAGAATTAAATTAAGAACACCTTTTGGTATGCCTGCACGCTCCATTAAATCAACAATGTACATAGCTGTTAACGGCGTTTCTCCTGCGGGCTTCAAGATCATGGTGCACCCTGCAGCAACTGCAGGACCAATTTTGCGTGTTGCCATAGCTGCCGGAAAGTTCCACGGCGTAATCAAAATTGAAAGACCGATTGGTTCGTGAGTTACAAGAATTCTTTTGTCTCCAGAAGGAGATTTTCGAAAATCACCAGGTGTGCGTACTGCTTCTTCGGCAAACCACCGAAAAAACTCTGCAGCATAAGTTGCTTCACCTCGAGCATCAGGCATTGCTTTTCCATTTTCACGGGAAATAATCGTTGCAATCACTTCTTTTTCTGCTGTCATTAATTCAAATGCTTTACGCAAAATCTCAGAGCGAAATCTGGACGCACTATTTGCCCATTCTTTTGCAGCTGCATCTGCTGCATCAATCGCAGCATCGCACTCTTTATCACCAGCAATTGAAACTTCTGCTATTACTGATCCGTCACTTGGATCATAAACTGGGAGTTTGCCGATTCCATCAATCCACTGACCGTTGATATATAACTGTGTTCGCATAGCTTCAAGCATACGCTGAGCCCAAGAATCCGTGAAGTTCGCAAGACCTGAGGTAGAGTGAGATATGTACGGCTAAACTTTGAAACAAAAGGGAGTAATTGTGCCGAAGTCTTGGACGGATGATGCGCAAACTCCGATAGTCAAGAAGGAACAAGGCCACCTTAAAGATCCCTTGAAATATAAGGTAAAAAAGTTTTTTTTGGGTACGCCACTAAACCGCCACTCTCTTGGTTCCCAAAGATTAAGTAAAAAAAATGCCTTTGGCGTGCTCTCCTCTGATTGCATCTCTTCTTCTGCTTACGGTGGCGAACAAATACTCGTTGCACTAATTCCAGCCTTCGGTTTAGCCGCATTTACAATTTTTCCGCCAATGATCGGAATCATTCTGGTTATGTTAATAGCAATTACTCTTCTTTATCGTGATGTTATTACAACTTACACACGCTCGGGAAGTGCATACATTGTTTCTCGTGAAAACTTTGGTCGAGTAGTTTCCCAGGTTGCAGCAGTTGAACTTATGTTTGGTTATATTATTACTGTAGCTATTCAATCTGCTGCAGGTGTAGCCGCTCTGCTTTCAACATTTCCTGAGTTAAATCCATTTAAAGTACAAATTACAATTCTAATTGTCCTAATTCTTACGTACATCAATTTAAAGGGAGTTAAGGAAGCGGGAGTTTACTTCGTCATACCCTCTTATCTTTTTATGGGTGCGATGTTGATAGTCTTTGTATTTGGAATTTATAGATACTTTGCCGGCACTCTTCCTGTATACAGTCAAGATACAGAAGGCTTAGTTGCCATTGGACAGGCTCAAGGTTTACTTTCCGTTGCGGCGATGCTCCTAATTCTAAAAGCTTTTGCTAATGGAAGTGCATCACTGACAGGTATTGAAGCCATCTCAGATAGTGTTCCGCTTTTTAAAAGCCCTGAACACGTAAACGCAAAAAAAGTATTAGTGCTCATGAGTGCAACTCTTGGTACTTTAATTATCGGAATTGCCTGGCTTGCTAAAGAGACTCAAGCAATTCCTTACGCCGACGGAACCCCAACAGTTATTTCCTTGGTGGCTAAAGCTGCCTTAGGTGAGGGGTTGATCGGAAGTATTTTATTTTTACTTACTCAATTAGGAACTATGTTGATTCTCTTTGCAGGTGCCAATACTTGTTTTAGTGCCTTCCCAAATATGGTCAATATGGTTGCTAATGATGGGTTCCTCCCAAGACAGTTAACTCAACGTGGTCACAAACTTGTTTTTTCAAATGGTGTTTTCTTTATCGCTGGTGTTGCATCACTTCTTGTAATTGCTACTAAAGCAAGCATCACTATTTTGGCAGCAATTTATGCCCTTTCGGTGTTTATTGGTTTCGCGCTCACTGGTGCTGGAATGACAAAAAGAAGTATCTTAATGAAAGTCTCTAGATGGAAAATTTTCCTACATGGATTCGCAACAGGAATTGCTATCTTTACAGTTCTTGTGTTGTCATTTGTAAAATTTGCTGAAGGTACCTGGTTGGTCGTTATTGGAACGCCTTTGGTGGTTATCTTGATGTTGAAATTTAATAAACAATACACTCGTGAGCAAGAAGCACTCTCTGTAAAACAGCATCAAGAGCGTGCAACATCTATAGCACGCCATGACGTAACGGTTTTAGTAGATAACGTTGATATAGCCACTGTTGGTGCAGTCCGATATGCGAGAAGTCTTAAGCCCCATAAATTAAAAGCTGTCCACTTTGTTATCGACGATCGCAGAGCAGATCAGATCCAAAAAGCTTGGGCGGCATCAGATGCCCTAGAGGACATAACACTTGAGTTAATCGACTGCCCTGATCGAAGACTTCCAAATGCAGCACTTGATTACGCAATTCGAATGACAGAAAAACCAGATGTTGAGTTGACTCTGTTACTTCCTCGTCGCTCATATTCGGGATTCTTGGGACGGTTAATGCACGATCAAACAGCCGAAGCGATTGCCTCTCCAATTTCACAACTGCCTCGTGTGGTCGCAACTATTGTTCCATTTGATGTTGAAAAAATAATCTCCTCGCCAAGTTTCATTCCTGCAACGACTGCAGTTGTGCAAAATCCTCCAATAAAAAAACCCCACGCAAAGGCAACTACTGTAAATTTAGAACCTGTTAGTCACTATGCCGAAAATGTGACACCGATCGGTGAAATCACTTGGCGAAAGAGGGCACAGGTTCAAGGCCGCGTTACTGCAATTCAAATGGCACCACGTGGGGCTGCGCCAGCATTAGAAGTTGAAATTTGGGATGAGACAGGTGGCGTTTCTCTTCAATTCTTAGGAAGACGAGAAATCGCTGGATTAGAAGTTGGCTCTCAATTGCGCGCAGAAGGCATGGTTGGTGAAGAAGAGGGATCTATGGTGATTCTTAATCCTTCTTACGAACTTCTTGTATAAAGTTTTTTATCAACGCTGCGCACTCATCGGCTAAAACTCCTGCCCGGACTTCGGTTCTAAAGACGCTGCGTGGATCGCGCAGTAAATCCCAGACAGAACCAACAGCGCCGGCTTTTTCATCCCAGGCTCCAAAAACAACCGTTTGAATTCGAGACTGCGCAATCGCACCCGCACACATTGCACATGGTTCAAGAGTTACAGCAAGTATTAGGTTGTCTAATCTCCATGTGCCAAGTTTTTGTGATGCCCGCCTTAATGCCACAATCTCTGCGTGAGCAGTCGGATCATTATGGAGTTCTCTTTCATTGTGCCCCACAGCGATTAGCTCACCTGATGCATTAAAAATTGCTGCACCGACTGGAACATCACCACTATCTAAAGCACCACCAGCTGCTGTTAAAGCAACACGCATCATCTCTATATCATTCATTACTGGTCATCCATTGCTGTTTATTCATTACTAGTTATTTATTTCTTTGGGTTGCTCATAAATCAAGTAGTTCTGCAAACTCTTCTCCAAAGCCAAGTCTTGATGCAATTGCTTCAAGTTGTTCATCAGGGAATAGTTCTTCATCATCACATAAAGCAGAAATTTCCATTCCATTCATACCTAAGTCGGCAAGAATTTCAAGGTGTCCTGTTGGTCCAGATTCTTCATCATCTTCTGGAATTGGTAGATCTGCAATTTCAAGAAGTTCTTCTGCTACTGGATAATCCAATGCGGCTGTTGCATCACTTAGAAACAAAGAAATATGTGATCCTAGAACGCGAATCAAAATAAAGAACTCTTCATCGATTGCAATCAAGGCGATCGAGCCACCATTTGTTTGTTGTGATTTTAGTCGTGTAATTATCTGAGCAATATCGTAAGGATCTGATAGTTCAGCTAACGTCCAACGCCCATCCTCGTGCCAGGCTGCAACGGCGATATCTGCTTCATTAACAAACTCTCGAGGGTCATCTTTTATCTCATCAAATGATTCGATCTCTTCCATCTCGTCGACGTCTTCGAGCCCTTCAGGCAGGTCTTCATCAAAGGCGGACATGTGGCAATACTTTCACTCATTTGCAAGGAAAGAAACCCCTGTAAGGTATGGGGT
>CAMCYA010000028.1 GCA_945883675.1 Bifidobacterium breve | reverse complement strand
CCAATGAAACAGCAAGATCACTCTTTCCAGTTGCAGTTGCCCCACACATGACAATCACATTCATTTTTTAACCGACGGAATACCAAGCATCGTGGCTTTGGTCCCTTTAGTTTCAAGCCGTTCCTCATGGGCTTGCGCCCCTCTTGTTTGGCGAACAGAGATCGGATCTCCAATTAAGTAATGGGCTGAGGCCTCTGTAATTTTCACAGTTACTTCATCGCCGGGACGCGCTGGAGAGGTGTCATCGAAGTGAACAAGACGGAAATCTTCGCTGCGTCCAGTCAGACGAGATTGCACTTCATCTCTGCGACCTTCATAGTCTCCAACCAGAACTTTATGAGTAGATCCAATACTTTCTTGATTAACTGACAGCGAGATCTTTTGTTGATGATTGTGTAGACGTGTGTATCTTTCGCCCACTATCTCTTCGCTGACCTGATTAGGCATTGTTGCTGCAGGAGTACCTGGACGCTTTGAATATTGATAGGTATATGCGGCGGCGAATCTTGCCTGAGTGCAAAGATCTAAAGTTTGTTGAAAATCTTCTTCACTCTCACCTGGAAATCCAACAATGATGTCAGTGGTAATCATCGCTTGAGGGATTGATGTGCGGACGCGATCTAAAATTCCAAGATATCTATCACTTCGATAAGAGCGTCTCATCTGTTGCAGAACTCGATCCGATCCCGATTGAAGGGGCATATGTAAGTGCGGCATGACATTAGCAGTCTGAGCCATTGCCTCGATTACATCATCTGTGAAATCTCGTGGATGCGGTGACATAAAGCGAACACGCTCTAGGCCTTCAATCTCTCCACAAGAGCGTAATAGATTTGCAAATGCACCACGATCTGAAAAATCTACGCCATAGGCATTTACATTTTGTCCTAGGAGAGTAATTTCGATAACACCTTGATCAACGAGTGCCTTTACCTCATTGAGAATATCTTCTGAATTTCTATCCTTCTCAATACCGCGCAGGGTTGGAACAATACAAAAAGTGCAGGTGTTATTGCACCCTACAGAAACTGATACCCAAGAGGAAAACGCGGAAAGGCGACGAGCTGGCAGAGTTGAAGGGAAATGCTCTAGCGCTTCAAGAATTTCGATCTGCGATTCTTCTTCAATCCGTGCGCGCTCCAAAAGCACGGGAAGGGAGCCAACGTTGTGCGTACCAAAAACTACATCCACATAGGGAGCTTTCTTGATTATTGTGGCTTGATCTTTTTGAGCAAGACATCCGCCAACTGCGATCTGCATATGAGGATTCGCTTTTTTTATGGGAGCTAGAAAACTCAGGTTTCCATAAAGCTTATTATCAGCGTTCTCGCGCACGGCACATGTATTAAAAACAACTAAATCGGCCTGTTCACCTTCGATTACTGGAATGTAGCCTGCCTCATCTAACAACCCTGCAATTCGCTCTGAATCATGCACGTTCATCTGACATCCATAGGTTTCAACCAAATAGGAACGTGTCATGGCAGCCTATTTTCTAATTCTCTGCACATATTGCCTACTCTACTTGATTCAATCGTTTTCATAGTTGTGAGTAATTAACGATTCTTTTTTGCGCGTTCAGCTGCTTGTTCTGTGCGCCATTTTTCAATCTCTTTATGATTTCCACTCAGCAAAACTTCTGGCACTTCTATGTCCCGCCATTGTGCTGGTTTGGTGAAATTAGGATATTCAAGGTAACCCTCATCGTTATGGGATTCCTGTTCTAGTGATTGAGGATTTCCAAGTACTCCAGGAATTAATCGAGTGATCGCCTCGATCATCACTAACGCCGCGACTTCTCCGCCACCCAATACATAGTCACCTATAGATACTTCATGAACTCGATAGTTGTTTTTTTCGTAATGCATGCGAACGCGGTCGTCGATACCTTCATAGCGACCACATGCAAAGATGAGGTGTTGAGCCTGCGAAAATTTCGTTGCCATGGGTTGATCAAAACGCCTACCTGCTGGTGTCAAAATAATTAGATCACAATCCTGACTCATCAATGGATCCAAAGCCTGTCCCCAAATTTCGGGCAACATAACCATGCCTGCGCCACCACCGTAAGGTGTGTCATCTACAGCGTGGTGATTATCAGTTGCCTTAGATCTCAAGTCATGAACATTGATATCTACGATTCCTTGATCTTGAGCTTTCCCAAGCAGAGAGAGTTGAAGTGGCGCTAAATACTCCGGAAAGATCGTGACTACATCTATTTTCATTTATTCTCGCCCCATCAAATCCGGCGGGATAACAGTTATGGTCTTTTTATTGATATCCACTACGGGAACCAGTTGATGAACAAATGGGAGTAATTGTTCACCTGCAGGAGTTTTTATTGCGAGTAAATCCTGACCAGGAAGATTAATCACATCGGTTACTTCACCAAAAACTTCGCCGCTTTCAAGGATCACTTGGCAGCCGATCAGTTGAAGTACGTGATACTCATCAAATACATCACTTGTTTCGTTGATATCTACTTCTGCATACAAAAGAGTATTTCGTAGTTTTTCAATCGCATTACGATCATCAAATCCAGCAAAGCCGAGCAATAGAATTCCATTGTGAACTCGACCTGAGATTATTTTGAGATCGCCATGGCTATCTGTTGAAACTTGATTTCCGATAGCAAAACGGCGATCGGGTTCATCAGTTCGAACTTCAATCGTTGCTTCGCCAAGAATTCCGTGAGCACGACCGATTCGCCCCACGAGAAGGCGCATTGCTATCTGGCTTCGTCGGTCTCGATGAGATCGACGCGCACAGTTCGGCCTGCGAGCGCACTCACAACGGTGCGAAGCGCCTTTGCAGTACGACCATTTCGGCCGATAACTTTTCCAATATCTTCAGGATTAACGTGTACTTCTAACGTTGTTCCACGACGATGATTGACTTCTTTAACTACAACGTCATCGGGATTATCGACGATTCCCTTTACTAGGTGCTCTAAAGCTTCATCCATCATTGTTATTCAGAGGCCGCTTCTGTTGAAACCTCTGTAACTGCTTCTGGTGTTGCCTCAGGAGTTACTTCTGCAACTGCTTCTGCAACTGGTTCAACTACTGGAGCTTCAGCGACAGGATTAGCTTTTGCTGCAAGTTTTTCCTGTGCTTTCTTCTTCATGGTTGTTGCACCCTCTGAAGGTTCATCTGCAGCTGCCTTGATTGCAGCTTCATATGCAACACTCTTCGCTGGCTTAACAGCTGCTACACGTAGAGTTCCTTCACTTCCTGGAAGTCCCTTAAATTTCTGCCAATCACCTGTTACCTTGAGTAGAGCTGCAACTGCCTCTGATGGCTGTGCGCCAACTCCGAGCCAATATTGAGCGCGCTCTGAATTAATCTCGATAAGTGATGGTTCTTGTCCTGGTACGTAGCGACCAATCTCCTCAATTGAAAGACCATTACGTGCCTTGCGTGAGTCTGTAACCACAACACGGAAAAATGGTGTGCGGATCTTGCCCATGCGCATCAAACGAATTTTTGTAGCCAAGAAAGTTGTACTCCTGTATTTGTGTGTCACGAGTAATGAATGCAGCGGGGTGCGCAATCAAAATCCGTAACTATCGGTAATGGATGTTGAACGGGGGTAGAGGGCCCCATCAACAGGATCACAATTCTGCCATCTACTGCCCCTAGAAGGAAATCGAGCTAACTCCAAGGATCAAGATTATTGGAGCAAGTTTCTGGCTGTACTCGGCTAGTTTGGAGCCTAACTCAGGCCCTCTTCAAGGGCCCGTTTGGCTGGATTACCCGATTTGGACTTCTTCTTTGTTGGAGCTTTTTTGACGGTTGAGCCCTTCGACACGGTTGGCAAGTTTGGCATCGAGAGGTTTGCTGGCATGTTGGGCATTGCTGGCATCCCCGAACTTCTTACCTGTTTCATCATTTTTTGAGCGGCTGTAAAACGATCAACAAGATTATTTACATCTGAAACTTTACGGCCACAACCAATTGCAATTCGTGCACGACGGGATCCGTTCAGTACTTTTGGATTTGCACGTTCGATTGGTGTCATTGATTCAACAATTGATCTAGAGCGAACAATTTCACCCTCATCAAAGTTATCTATCTGTTTTTTCATAGCACCTGCACCAGGCAACATTCCCAACAGTTTTGTCATATTTCCCATTTTTGACATAGCTTGAAGTTGCTCAAGAAAATCTTCAAGAGTGAAATCCTCCCCACTTGCAAACTTTGCCTCTAGTTTTGCCGAAGAGTTTGGATCAAAAGCCTTCTTTGCTTGCTCGGCTAAAGTCGCAACATCACCTAATCCCAAGATTCTAGATGCCATTCTCTCGGGATAGAAAATATCAAAATCATGCATTTTCTCACCAGTTGATGCAAACATAATTGGGCGTTTAGTAATGGATGCAATTGATAAGGCAGCACCGCCTCGGGCATCACCATCTAGTTTTGTAAGCACAACACCATCAAATCCAACGCCCTCTAAGAATGCTTGCGCTGTTGGCACTGCGTCTTGACCAATCATTGAATCAACAACAAATAGAATTTCATTTGGGTTGATGCCATCACGAATATTTGTTGCCTGATTCATTAACTCTTGATCCACGCCTAATCGACCGGCCGTATCCACGATTACAATGCTGTGCAACTTTGCCTTTGCAAATTCAACGCCGGCTTTAGCAACTTGTACTGGATCTCCAACACCATTTCCGGGTTCAGGAGCGAAAACAGGAACATTTATTGATTCACCAACTACCTGCAACTGAGTAACGGCATTCGGTCGTTGCAAATCCGATGCAACAAGTAAAGGTGTGTCACCTTGATCGGCATAAAACTTAGCTAATTTCCCAGCCAGCGTTGTTTTTCCTGCTCCTTGAAGTCCAGCCAGCATGATTACAGTGGGTGGATTTTTTGCCATACGAATACGGCGCGTAGCTCCGCCAAGTATCTCTACTAACTCTTTATTAACGATCTCAAAAATTGCATTGGCTTGATTGGAGCCCGATTGCATTCCAGGGAGCGCCTCTAAAGATTTCTGCTTAACATCCTGAATGAACTTGTCGACCACTTGCAAAGCTACATCTGAGTCTAGGAGTGCGGTGCGAATTTCACTGCAAACAGTTTCGATATCTCCTGTTGAGATCTTTCCTTTGGCCCGCAAAGATGAGAATGCACCACTAAATCTGGAGGCTAACGATTCAAACATAATGGGAGCAGAGTACTTGAGAGTCGAGATCTGTGGTCCGATGATCGCCGCCATAAATCAAAATTTATATGAGTATCTGCGATAGCTCCTTGCTCAAGTTTTTCCACTATCGCAGATACTCATACTGATAGAACTAAATTGCCTCTGGCCCACGTTCTCCGGTGCGTACTCGAATCACTTGATCAATTGGTGTAGTCCAGACTTTTCCATCACCGATTGATCCAGTCGATGCAGATTTAACGATTACACCCAAAACAGAGTCAACATCTTTATCATCTACCAGGACCTCAAGACGAATTTTAGGAACTAGGTTGACTGTGTATTCAGCGCCTCGATAAACCTCTGTATGGCCACCTTGGCGACCAAAACCACTAGCTTCTGAGACTGTCATGCCGTTGATTCCGACGGCATGTAATGCATCTTTCACATCATCTAGTTTAGCTGGCTTCAATATCGCAGTGATCAATTTCATTCTTGTGCTCCTCTCGAACTAGCAAGGAAATTACCTTGATTGTTATCTGAAAACTCATAACCACGCTCGGCATGAACTGCCAAGTCGATTCCTGCAAGTTCTTGTTCAACGCTAATTCGGAAACCGATTGTTAGATCAACCAATTTAGCGATCACATATGAAAGGACAAAGGAGTAAGCCAGAACTGCGCCGGCTCCAATTGCCTGCTTAATTAGCTGTTCAGTCCCGCCACCGTTGAACAGACCAATATCTACTCCAACAAAACCAATCAAGATAGTTCCCACAATTCCACCTACAAGGTGAACTGCGACAACATCTAGTGAATCATCAAAACCGAATTTGAATTTAAGTCCTACGGAAAGTGCGCAAAGAGCACCAGACACCGCACCAATAATTAGCGCCCCTGATGCATTTACTGCAGCACACGCTGGTGTAATGGCAACTAACCCTGCAACAACACCTGATGCTGCTCCAAGGCTTGTCGCATGACCATCACGCATTTTTTCAACAAGTAGCCATGCCAAGACAGCGGCCGCTGTTGCGCCAATTGTGTTGAGTAACGCTAATCCTGCAGTTCCATTTGATGCAATGGCAGAGCCTGCGTTAAATCCAAACCATCCAAACCACAAGAGACCTGCACCAAGCATTACAAGTGGAAGGTTGTGTGGTCGCATTGGCATCTTGCCAAAACCGACACGCTTGCCGAGTACTAGAGCTAAAGCCAAACCGGCCGCTCCTGCATTAATGTGTACAGCAGTACCGCCAGCAAAATCTAGCGCGCCAAGATCATTTGCAATCCACCCGCCGGTTTTAGCCACAAAGTCATCAAATGCAAAGACCCAGTGAGCCACTGGGAAATAAACAACCGTTGCCCAAATACCGGCAAATACTAACCATGCGCCAAATTTTGCACGATCTGCGATAGCGCCAGAGATTAGTGCAACTGTAATTGCTGCAAACATTCCTTGGAAGCCAACAAATACTGCTGCAGGGATCGTTCCAATTACAGCCTCTGAATTGTCTAATCCTTTAAGAAATGCAAACTGTGATACATCTCCGATAAGACCCGAACCATTTACAGAATCTCCAAAAACAAGTGAAAAACCATATGCAATCCATAAAACAAAAACAATTGCTAGCGCGCCAAATGACATCATCATCATATTCAGCACACTTTTAACGCGAACCATTCCCCCATAAAAAAGAACCAAACCAGGAATCATGAGTGTGACAAGCCCAGCACTCATTAACATCCAGGCTGTATCTCCAGAGTTGATTACAGCTGCCTCCATAATTTTTCTACCGCCTAATTTTCATAAGGTGAGTTCTCAGCGTTGAGAGCCTTTGATTAGGCCAAACCCTCTAACTTACGGGTTACAAGCGATGCTTTTATGGGTTTCGATGGTGTGACAAATAATGCTGGCTTGTTACAAATGGGTTACGCAAGAAGGGATTTGAGATAAGCACCCGGGTCAAAGGGGGAGAAATCACTCTCTGACTCTCCCGTGCCAACCCACTTAATAGGAATACCTAGCTCAGCCTCTATCGCTAGGGCCACACCACCTTTGGTGCTTCCATCCATTTTGGTGAGGACAACACCGGTGACATCAACGGTTGATGAAAACATTTTGGCCTGTGCTAAACCATTTTGACCAGTTGTCGCATCGATTACAAGTAGAACTTCACTGATTGGCAATGTCTTTTCAACAACACGTTTAACCTTTGTTAGCTCTGACATTAGGTCGCTCTTATTGTGTAAGCGTCCAGCAGTATCGATAATCAAAATCTCTACATTATTTTCCTGTGCATTTTTTGCTGCATCAAAAGCGACAGATGCTGGGTCACCATTTTCTTGTCCGGAAATAACCGGGACATCAATGCGCTCTCCCCATGTTTTCAGCTGATCTACAGCCGCGGCTCTAAAGGTGTCACCGGCTGCCATAAGGACGCTTCTGCCTGAGGATTTATAAAATCGTGCAAGTTTTGCCACAGAAGTTGTTTTACCTGTTCCATTAACGCCAACAACTAAAATTGTGGATGTAGAGCTAGACAAACTCATTTCATGCGACTTACTTGATAGCTTGCTGGAGAGAAACTGAAGTAAAGATTCTTCAGGAGTTGCGCCCTTAATTTTTTTTGCCTGCTCAATACATTCAGATGCTAGCGCTGGGCCTAAATCTGCCTGAAGAAGTTCTGCCTCTAACTCAGACCAATCAGAGGAGGCTGATTCTGTACCACCTTTGATTCTGGTGATTAACTTAGTGAAAAGAGCCATCTGTAAAAAACTTAACTTGCGTCGGATTCACGAAGGCGTTGCGAAATTACCTCTGTCACACCATCTCCGCGCATTGTCACACCATACAAAGCATCGGCAATTTCCATTGTTCGTTTTTGGTGAGTAATAATTATTAACTGAGAGCTTTCACGTAGCTCTTCTAAAACACCCAACAACCTGCCCAAGTTGACATCATCTAACGCTGCTTCAACTTCATCAAGTACATAGAAGGGGCTAGGGCGAGCTTTAAAGATTGCCACAAGCATGGCGACGGCGGTTAAGGATTTTTCTCCACCAGATAAAAGGGAGAGTCGTTTTATTCGTTTTCCAGGGGGACGAGCCTCAACATCAACACCACTTGTGAGTGGATTATCTGGATCAGTCAAAATCAGGCGTCCATCCCCACCAGGAAATAACCGGGCGAAAATCTCTTCGAAATGTTTAGCAGTCTCTAAATACGCTTCCATAAAGATTGACTGCACACGATCATCGACTTCTTTGACGATGTCCAAAAGATCTTTCTTTGTATTCTTTAAATCCTCTAGCTGCTCAGCCAAAAACTTTAGCCGCTCTTCCAGGGATGTGAATTCTTCAAGTGCAAGCGGATTAATCTTTCCTAGTAAATTCAATGATCTTTCCGCCGATGCCAAGCGTTTTTGTTGTTGATCACGGCGATATGGAACCATCTCGGTTGAGATGATCTCGCCCTCATCTGTCTCATGGAAAGTTGGAACATCTTTATCTGGTCCGTACTCGCTTATGAGAGTTTGAGCATCTACACCGAACTCTTCAAGAGTTTTACTCTCAAGGGTTTCAATGCGTAAGCGCTGCTCTGCGCGGGCTATCTCATCTTTGTGCACACTTGAAGTAAGTGATTCAAGTTGAATTGTTAACTCACGACCACGAGAGCGAACCGTCAATGTTTCACCCTCGCGATTTGCACGTGACTCATCCAAACGAGAGCGCTCGATCGCAGCTTTTGAAATAGAACGTTCTAGGTGAATGAGTACTTCATATGCAGCCTCTGCAACGGCTTGAGAAATCACAGCGGCTCTTGCACGAGTACTGCGGCGCAGCACAGCACGCTCTGATGCATCACGCTCGGCTTGGGCAGATTTTTCTAAACCAAGGGCCCGTGCTGCAACTGAATCAACTCTCTCTTCAATAGTTCTAACAGCAAGGCGGGCCTCAACTTCAGTTGTTCTCGCAGTTGAAACTTGGCTTCGTAGAAGTTCTGTACGCGAATGATCCGGCTCTGCTACATCGCCTCGTTGTTGTAATTGATTTTGAGCAATAAGAATTTCACCCTCGTCACGAGATTTAGTTGCATTAGCTTCATTAATCGATACATCTAATCTCTCAACTTCCGCCATTGAAGATTTCATGTTTTGCCCTGAAACGGCTAGCTGCTCAGTTAATGCTGCAATTCGAGCATCGGATTCATTGAGTTTTGAAACCGCTGAATCAAAATCGCTCTGCTTTGAAGTTACTTCGCTGTTGGCAGATGCAATCTCAAATTTTAAGCGATCACTATCATGAATAATCTCTTGCAACTTGGATTCTAAACTTGCGATTAATGCTTTGATTTCGATAAGTGATGATGAAGATTTAGAGCCACCAGAAGCTCGGCCTTTGGAAACTACATCGCCATCACGCGTAACGACTATTACATCTGGGTGGTTACGAAGAATCGCCTCTGCTGCATTGGCATCCTCTGCAACAACTATTCCAGACAGTAGAGTGGAGAGTAGATCGTCAATTGAATTTGAGCGAACGTGACTTGATAGTGAATTCAATCCTGAAGGAATCAAACTCTTATTGCCAGTACCTGGCTCATAGACCAAAACGTCAGCCTGTCCTAGATTTTCACGGCGCAACGTTGTGAGCGCAGTAACTGCCGAGGAAAGATCTTTTACTACGACTGCATCGGCAAAATTACCAAGGGCTGCTGCTGCAGCTGCTTCCCAACCTCGGTCAATTTCAATTAATCCAGCCACACTACCCAAAATTGAAACACCGCGGGAATCTCGCAATAGCGCCGATGCACCATCTCGGTTTTCTGATGTTAATTTAATCGCTTCAAGTTTGGATTCAACAGCATTTCGTTCACGATCTGCTATTCGCTCGGCTTCTAGAAGCTGTGACAGTTTTGATTTGGATGATTCAAGAGAAGACTTGGCGCTTTCAAAAAGTGAATCAAGACCTAATTCACCCGAGTCGGCACTAGCAATCTCAAGTTCGTAGGTCGAATATTCACGTTGTGCTTGATCAACTCGGGCCTGTGCTTCATTTCGAGACTTTGTTAAACGAGCGATCTCTTCGGCAATGGCTTCTAAACGAGCATTTAAAGATTTGATATGCCCTTCTTGGCGAGCAGTTCCCTCACGAGCATCTGCAATCGCACGCATTGCCGCAGCAATTGTGTCCTCATCACTTTTCAAAAGAGCTTCGGTTGAAAATAACGCCTGGGTTGCCTGCGCAAGAGCATTCTTTGCAACTTCAACGTTGGCACGCAGTACTCGCTCTTCTTCCCGTAACGCTTGTGCCTCTAGATCTAAAGTTTGAGGATCGCGACCAGAAGTACGTGCTTCTTCGGCCTCTTCATTTAGAAAACGAGATCTTTCTTGAGCCAGACTTTGTGTGCCACGAAATTTTTCACGAAGTGAATTTAAGTTGTAATAAAGTTCTTGAGCCGCTACTAATTGTGGACCTTCGATCGCGGCCTGTGAATCCAATGCCTCTTCTCGCCGGCGAATTGTTTCAAGCTCTTGTTCAACAACTGCTCGCTGTTCACGCAATGCACTCTCATCAGCAACTTCAAGTTCCAATGTTTTTGACATAGAAATATAGTCATCGGCAAATAGACGCAGCTTTGCATCGCGCAGATCTGCTTGAATAGTTGCAGCTTTCTTAGCTACCTCAGCTTGTTTTCCAAGCGGTCGTAACTGCCTGCGAAGTTCTACCGTTAAATCTTGAATACGGGCAAGATTTGCCTGCATCGAATCGAGTTTGCGAAGAGCTTTTTCTTTACGCTTTCTATGCTTTAAAACGCCGGCTGCTTCTTCAATAAATCCTCGACGCTCCTCCGGCGTGGCCATCAATATTGCATCTAACTGTCCCTGTCCAACGATGACGTGCATTTCTCGGCCGATACCAGAGTCGCTAAGCAGCTCTTGAATATCTAGTAAACGAGAAGCTTCACCATTAATCTGATACTCGCTTTGCCCGTTTCGAAATAAAATTCTCGAGATTGTGACCTCTGCGTACTCGATGGGTAGAGCGCCATCTGTATTGTCTATCGTTAGTGAAACTTCTGCACGACCAAGGGGTGCGCGACCACTTGTACCTGCAAATATGACATCTTCCATTTTGGCGCCACGAAGAGACTTGGCACCCTGCTCACCCATGACCCAGGTAAGAGCATCTACAACGTTAGATTTTCCAGAACCATTTGGACCGACAACACAAGTGATTCCGGGTTCAAGTCGAAGAGTGGTCGCTGATGCAAAGGACTTAAAGCCCTTGAGCGTCATACTTTTCAAATACACGCGGTAAACCTATCGCTTCGAGCGCAGGATTTACGCAGATTTAAGGCTGTGGAAAGGCAGTTTTTAAAGCTTCATATGCAACGCGCGCGGCCACTTGTTCAGCCTCGCGCTTGCTCTTGCCACTGCCTTGACTTAGGAGTTGCCCAGCAAGCATCGCTACTGCAGTGAAGTTTTTATCGTGATCTGGTCCCTCTTCGGTGACGACATACTCCGGTGCACCTTTTCCAAGTGCAGCGGCTAACTCTTGCAATGCTGTTTTTCCATCAAGACCGGCTCCGCGGGCAACGGCTGAATCCATAGTTGGAGTAATTAATTTTTCTACAATTTCGGAGCATTTTAAAAAGCCAAACTGCAAATAAATTGCACCGATTAAAGCCTCCAGTGCATCTGCTAAAAGTGAGTGTTTGTCTCGACCGCCGGTAACTTCTTCGCCTTTACCAAGTCGAATGTACTGGCCCAGTTGGAGTCCCCGCGCAATATCGGCAAGGGCGCGCATGTTTACAACTCCGGAACGAAGTGGTGAGAGTCGACTTTCATCAAAATCTGGATAACGTTTATAAAGTGCTTCAGTAACAATTAAACCTAAGACCGAATCTCCAAGAAATTCGAGACGTTCATTGGTTTCTTTACTGCCAGATTCGTATGCAAATGAACGATGAGTAAAGGCCAATTCAAGCAGAGCTGGATCGAGAACTACTCCCAGCTGCTCGGTGAGCGAAGAACTCAGATCAGACCTCTAATACCTGACGACGGTTATAAGTACCGCATGTTGGGCAAGCTGTGTGCTGAAGTTTTGGTTGCTGGCATTGACCACATGTAGCAAGTGCAGCTGCAGTTGTTTTCCACTGACTACGACGAGAGCGCGTCTTTGAACGCGACATTTTTCGCTTTGGTACTGGCACTTTTCTAACCTCTTCCTTCGGTTTCCTCGAGCATTCGAGAGTTCTAAAAATCTAGGCTTTCCCGGCTAATTGCCGTGCTTACCCAAGAGCGTAAGTATCCCCTAAAACCACTAAATCTTGAAATCGGGGTCATCAGAACCCAATGCCTTTAAGCCTGACCAGCGGGCGTCTATGGTTTCGTGAGCATGGTCTTTTGCTAGTCCGGCCCACTTCTCACCACATTCAGGGCAAAGGCCTAAGCAATCTTGATTGCATAGAGGATTGATTGGAAGTGAGAGAACAACAGCATCACGTATTGGTGTTTCCAAATCCATAATCTGACCCTGCATCAT
>CAMCYA010000027.1 GCA_945883675.1 Bifidobacterium breve | reverse complement strand
GCCTCATCATTAGTTGCTCGCAGATCCGAGAGCAAGTCGGCCTCACCGAGTGATAACGCTGAAACTTTGGAGTCACTTGTTGCCAACTCAAATGCCTTAACTACACCCAAAGCAGATTCAATGAGTAAGTGAATTTGAGCACTGCACTTTTTTGAATCCAGGATCTTGGACGCTTTTTTTACTGTATCAACTGAAGATACTTTTGGAATTCTGATGCCCAGTAAATTTGGACCACTAATGCTCTCTAGGTCAGAGGCACCCCATGGGCCATTGAGATCATTGATACGAACCAAAAAGGGTTTTGTGGCTGGTTTGGATAAAATATCAACCACAAAATTTCGTGCTTCCACTTTTTTGTCATGATGAACTGCATCTTCAAGGTCAATTACGATGCAATCTGCTTGTGAATTAAATGCTTTTTCTACTAACTCTGGCTTACTTGCCGGAACGTAGAGATAGCTTCTAAAGTACTGAGTTCTGGCCATACTAAATAATACCCTTCGCCTTTAAGTTTGCGATCTCTTCATCACCTAGGCCGCTCTTTTTCAGAATCTCTACCGTGTGTTTACCTAGTTTTGGCCCTGAAGTTTTTATCTCTCCAGGTGTATCTGACAATCGGAAAAGTACGTTTTGAATCTTTATAGGACCGAGTTCTTCATCTTCAATTGTCTTAATTGTTTCAAGGGCGGCAAACTGCTCATCTTTAAAGATATCAGTGATGTCATAAATTGGTGCAACTGCAGCTTCTGCTAATTCAAACTCTCTGATGACTTCATCACGAGTACGTTCTTTGATCCAACCACCAACTGCATCATCTAATTCATCTGCATGCTTTGCACGCTCTGCACCACTTGCAAACCAAGGCTCATCTACTAACTCGGATCTTCCAACAAGGTGCATCACACGCTCCGCAATTGCTTGCGCACTTGTTGATATTGCAACCCATTTTCCATCTGAAGTTACGTATGTGTTACGAGGTGCATTGTTGCTAGATCTGTTACCTCGGCGTTGTTGAATCTCACCTAATTGATCATATGCAATTACTTGCGGCCCAAGAACTGTAAGAATTGGTTCAATGATTGCTAAATCAATCACCTGACCTTTACCTGTTATGTCGCGGGCATGTAGTGCCGTCATAATTGCAAAAGCGGCGGTAAGTGCTGAGATTCCATCTGCTAAACCAAATGGTGGAAGTGTTGGTGGACCATCTGGCGTTCCCGTGATTGATGCAAATCCACTCATAGCTTCAGCTAATGTTCCAAAGCCAGGGCGTTTTGCATACGGTCCGATTTGTCCAAAACCTGTTACACGCGCAAGCACTAACCGTGGATTAATCTTTACTAACTCTTCGTATCCAAGTCCCCACTTTTCTAATGTGCCTGGACGAAAGTTTTCAATAACGACATCAGCATCTTTGACAAGCTTCTTAAAGATTTCCTGACCCTCAGGTGATCCAAGGTAGAGCGTGAGAGACTTCTTGTTTCTTGCAAGCATCTTCCACCAAAGCCCAACACCATTCTTACTTGAACCGTGAGTACGCACAGGATCACCATTTTTGGGATGTTCGATTTTGATTACTTCAGCACCAAAGTCGGCCAACATTGTTGCAGCCATAGGCCCAGCAAAGAGCGTTGCGATATCAATTACTTTGATGTCTTGAAGAGCTTGAACCATCTTATAAACTCCCTATTTGATTGAGATTAGGCAATGTCTAATACCCCAGATTCACACAAGTCATTCCACACCATTTGCTCTGTAATCAACCCATTTTCAATAACAAATACATCGACATATCTAATTCCTTCAAAAGGAGTTCCAGCTAAGTTTTCACCATACAAAGTCCCGATTGATGTCACGGTAGTTTGCTCGCCGTTAACTCCGACGAAGTAACGGTCTCTATGTTTACGGACCCACGAGTATCTACCTTTAGCGTTTGCAACCATATCTGCTTGCGAACTAAATCTTTTTCCACCTGGAAATTCAATTTTACTTTGTGGGGCCATCATGGCTTGCATCTGTTCAATATTTCGATCTTCACCAAGCTGCAAAAACTTGTCGATCAATGCTGCTGCATCCATGCCATCCCCTTTTATTTCGCCTGCGCCGTAATCAATCTGAATTTATTACTACCAAAAAGAACTTAATCACCGCCTAGAGTACTCACTGCCAAATCTAAATCTAAAAACGCCCCAATGGCATGGCCCTCAAATGTGGCCTCGGCAACAGTTCTAGGTGAAAGTGCATCCCCAATCACGTGAATCCGACTAGATTCACCGATCGGAGCTTGTTGGTAGAGGACATCGTTTGCCTGGCGTGGCCCACAGTCAATTAAAGTCAACACTTGTGCAATCTGAGTTTGCTCACCGTTAAGTGAATTCTGAATGATTGCACTCTTGCCTTCCATCTTCACTTCACTAGCTAAATACATGGACACTCCTAGAGATTTAAGTCTCGGGATTAATGCCAATCTGGAGTACGTGGTTATCTGACTAAACAAAGATGCTGTTGGTGAGACCACATGCACTCTGAAGCCGTTCGATGCCAACTGTTCCGCAATCGATGCTGCAATCCAAGTTCCTTGTTCATCAACAATAATAATGTCTTCATTTGAAGTTGATTTTCTTTGGGCAAACTCTTTGATCGCAACATCTGCAGCGGTTACCGGAGCATCATTACCAAAATTTCTAACTACAAAATTTGCACCCGTAGCAACAATTACTGTGTCAAAGTCGTTTAGCATTTCAGATGAATCTGAAATGTGAGTATTAAGTTTTAACGTTATGCCCGACTGCAAGGTCTTCTCGGCAAGTTCTGCAATCAATAATCCAAAACGCTGCCTCTTTGCCAGAGAGCTTGCTAGTAACACCTGACCACCTAATGCAGGACCTGCTTCTACCAGGGTCACGCTGTGACCGGCATTGTGACTAGAAATCGCTGCACTCATTCCTGCAGGGCCGCCACCAACTACTAGGACTGACTTCTTGACCGGTTTAATTTTCCTAATCTCAATCCACTTCTTTTCTGCTCCAACTTCAGGATTAACGACACATGAAATTGGTAAGTTCTTTTCCACACGTCCAATACATTCTTGGTTGCAAGCAATACACGATCTGACTTCGCTATTTCTATTGGTTGCAAATTTATTTACAATCTCTGGATCTGCAATCTGTGGCCGGGCTAAACCGACCATGTCTGCCTCACCAGAATCGATGAGTTCACTCGCCTCTGAAACTGTGTCTAAACGACACACAGCAAGAAGAGGAATCTGCGGGAAAGCGTTTTTAAAAAGTGAAGCATGGCTTCGATAAGGTGCATGGGGAAAACTCATGTCAGCTATCTGTGTAGCGATTGTAAAAGAGCCGTGATATGCAGAGTGGCTTACATGTAAAAAGTTAAGATCAAATTGTTCATTTAACTTTGCAATTACTTCGAGCATCTGATCTGGACCTAATCCATCAGGCAAAAACTCATCGGCACTAAAGCGCACTCCAACTGCCATCCCTGGTACACGGAGATAAACTTCTTTAAGTACCTCTACAGCAAAGCGCATTCTGTTTTCTAGGGATCCGCCGTATCTATCGTCTCTGGAGTTACTGGCGGGGGATAGGAACTGTTGAATTAAATGCCCATGGCCCAAGTGAACTTCTAGTCCATCAAAGCCAGCAGATTTCATTCGAAGAGCAGATTTTCCAAATGCACTCACCATCGTTGCTATATCTGCCTCACTCATTACGTGAGGAGTCTGTCCGCCTTTAGTCCAGGCAATTGCAGATGAAGACCAAGCGGCAGTATGTGTTGCATCTCCATTTGCTTGACGACCCGCATGCATTATTTGGGCAAAGATCGCCGCTCCATTGTCATGAACAGCATCGGTTAGTTTTCGAAAACTTGGGATACATGAATCATCTGAAGAACCCAGAGTCGAACTTCTACCGGCACTAGTTGGGTGCACACGAATAGCTTCAGTAATTATTAGTCCGGTACCACCTGCTGCTCTCGCAGAAAGATATGCAGCGTTTCTTTCTGTAGGTAAATTGTTGATGCCAAAATTTGTTGTGTGTCCCGGCAAAAAGACTCGATTTTTGATTCTTACCCCGCCAATTTCAATGGGGGTCAGTACCTTAGACATCAGTTTTAGCTCCTAATTTTCCTTAAGTTTAACTTCTATGGTGATAGTCAGCAATAGCAAGTCAATCTGTGACATGACAATCCTCGATTAGACAACCAATTACGGTAAATCGTGTGCTTGAATTACTGCATGGAAATTGAACTTGGGCCACTGAGTGAGAGTCAGAGGTATGCGTTACTGACACAGACAATAATTCCGCGCCCGATTGCATGGGCATTGACCGATAACTCACTACCAGATGATGCTCGCTGGAATTTGGCCCCGTTCTCATTTTTTAATGGAATTGCTTCAGATCCCCCGATGGTCATGTTCTCGGTTGGTAGCTGGGATGTATCTGGAAAAGCAAAAGACACTTTGGTTAATATTCGAAAAAACTCATCATTTACCATTGGAATTGCAAATCAGCATCAAGTTAAGCAAGTTCAACAGAGTGCAATTTCACTAGAGCACGGAGTTAGTGAGGTTTCCCAGTTTGGTATCTCTGTAAGTTCCTGGGATTGGCCTACTCCACTAATTGATGGTTGCCGAATAAATTTTGCCTGCACGCTTTCTAAAGAAGTTAAAATTGAAGAAAGTAGTCAGATTTTAGTCTTTGCGAAAATCTCTAAAATTTGGGTTGCAGACGATGCAGTAAGTAAAGATGAGAAAGATCGAATCGTGATCGACCCTGAAAAAATTGACCCACTACTGCGACTTGGTGCAGGTAAGTATGGAACCCTTGGCAGCGTAATGCCGATGCCGCAGGTGTAAGCAAACCTCTTTCTATACTTAGCCTTGAATCATTCGAGCGATTTGAAGGTAAAGAGGAATACCAATAATTAAGTTAAATGGAAATGTGACACCAATACTAGAAACCAATGCAAGCGATGCTTTTGCCTCGGGCAACGCAACGGCAACAGCTGCAGGAGCGGCTATATAAGAGGCGCTCGCGCATAGGACTCCGAGTATGACTGTTCCGCCTAGAGAAAGTCCTACGAAGTTGGCAACAAACATGCCTAGCACCGCCATAAAAATCGGAAAGACGATTGCAAAAATACCCATTTGAAAACCAACGTGCTTAATCTCATTCCAATTAGTCCCTGCCAAATACCCAAGGTGTAATAAGAAAAGAGCAAGGAATCCACCTTGAAGATCGATGAAAAATGGAGTGACTGTTTGATAACCAGAATCAGTTGTTACTGCGCCAATAAGTAGACCGCCAACGAGGAGAACTACTGTTTTTCCGGCAAGGACTTCTCGCATAGTTTTGCTCCATGCGACCTTAGTATCGCGATGTCTTGTCCCGAGATAGATACCCATGATGATTCCTGGTATCTCCATCAACGTTAAAAGCGCAGTTGCGTATCCTTCAACCCTTATTCCAGATCCTTCTAGGAAGAAAAGCGCTGCCGTAAAAGTGACTAAAGAGGTTGATCCGTAATGTGCAGCTATTGCACCTCGGTCAGATTCATTTAATTTTCTCACAAATACCAAAACGTAAAATGCCAGAAATGGAATCGTTGAGCCAAGAATTATGGTTGCAATCGATGGGGCCAGAAACGCGGAAAGGGTTACATCTTTAAGAGCGTGCCCACCTTTTAGGCCAATTCCAAAGAGCAGGAAGACTGAAATAAACTGGTAGACCGATTCGGGGATTCGCACATCGCTATTGAACCGAGAGGCAAAAAATCCAAGGGCAAACAATAAAACGGCCACTGAAGTCAGATTATTAACAGCCAACTCAAATGAGCTTTGCATTTTGGCCCCCTTCTCGTGCCATAAAGATACCTGAAATCCAATTCATGTGTCAAAATACGTGTATTATGGGAACATGGCTAGAACTTTAGAACCGCTTCGGGAATGGACTTTTCTCTCTAATCATGGCCATGTCCTGATTCATCTAAGCCGAGACCCAGATGCACGAATTCGAGATATCGCTAGCTCTGTGGGAATAACCGAGAGAAGTGCACAAGCGATTTTGGCCGACCTTGAAGAGTCTGGCTATGTAAATATTTCAAAAATTGGACGACGCAATAGCTATTCAATAAATCCTCGATTGAAGTTTCGACATCCAGCAGAGGTTGGAAAGCCGATCAGTTCGTTACTTAAGATTTTTTCTTAAACGTTATTTGTAGGTTACCTATTCATTACAGTGTAAAAACTGCCAAATTTAGATCATTAAGAAATTGATGCTATTTTCTCTTTAACTGCAATCACTGAAGGATTTGTTAGAGATGAGCCATCTGAGAAAAGCAGGGTTGGGACAACACGATTGCCGCCGTTCACTAACTCTACAAATGGAGCGTATTGAATCTCTTCTTCAACATTGACTTCGCGAAACTCCACACCAGATTCATTTAATTGACTCTTAAGACGCTTGCAGTAGCCACACCAATTGGTGCTGAACATGACGAAATCTGTTCCTTTGATTCCTAATTGCTCCACAGGTGATTGGGACATGGTTGGCTCCTTTTCTAACTAAGCGATTTAACCTGAGGTTATTATCTATCACTTTTCCGCTATTTATCTTCCTGAGCCAGGAATATAGGATCTACCTATGAACCCACAGGAACTTCTTGAAACATACTCTCAAAACGCACAGGCCTTCATTAAGGCAGCCAAGGCAACTCCAACAGAAAAACTCGCCAAATCCCCATCAGATGGTGAGTGGTCACCTGCTTTTGTAATTCATCACATGGCAGATTCAGAGATCCAATTTGGTGCTCGCTTTGCAAAAACATTGTCAGAAGACAACCCAAATATCGTGCTCTTTGATGAAGAAAAATTTCCAGAAGGTTTGCACTATGACAAAAGAAACGTTGAACTCTCAATCGCATCTTTTGAAGCTACTCACAACATGAATTTTGAGATACTAAAAAATGCTTCTGCCGATGATTGGAATCGCACATCAATGCATCCTGAGAAAGGTCCTGTCTACTTAACATCCTGGGTTAAATCATGTGGCGGTCATATTGGAGCTCATCTTGAGCAGTTGAAGAACCTCTCTTAATAGTTCTACAACGTGCAAAATTCACCCAGTTAATCCAAATAATCAATACAATTAACACTAACAACTGCGTTTAGGAGAAGGTCTTGTTTGAAGCAATTTTGCTTGGCATCATTCAAGGCCTGACCGAGTTTTTGCCTATCTCTTCCAGTGCCCATATTCGCATCGCTGGTGAGTTCATGGATAAAGCGCAAGATCCAGGCGCTCGCTTTACAGCGATCACGCAGATTGGTACCGAGCTTGCAGTTCTCACCTTTTTCCGTAAAGACATCGCTGCAATCTTGCGTGCATGGTTTAGGAGCTTAAGAAAGTCCAATGTTCTTACATCGGAAGAAAAACAAGCTTCACGAATGGGATGGCTAATCATTATTGGATCAATTCCAATAGTGGTACTGGGATATTTTGGCCGACACTTTATTGAAAATGATTTGCGCTCACTATGGCTTATTGCAACAGTCATGATTATCTTTGGAATAATCCTTGGGGTTGCAGACAGGTTTGGTAGTTCACAAAAAACCTTAGCAACACTTACAAACAAGCATGGCTTGTATTATGGACTTGCTCAAGCAATGGCGCTCATTCCAGGTGTTTCGCGTTCGGGTGCAACTATTGCAATGGGTCGGGCACTTGGCTATTCCCGTGAATCTGCACTTCGTTACTCATTTTTGTTAGCAATACCGGCAGTCTTTGGAAGTGGTTTTTACCAGCTAAGCCAAGCGCTTTCAGATAATCAAAACTCTAGAGCCTTTTCGATTTCGCAAACTTTGATGGCAACAGCTGTTGCATTTGTAGTTGGCTACATAGTTATTGCCTGGCTAATTAAATTTGTGATGAAAAGAAGTTTTATGCCCTTCATCATCTATCGCATCGCACTTGGTTCGACTTTGCTGGTTCTTTTAGCAACGGGAGTCATCAATTCCTAATTCCAGACTTACCAAACCATTAGCCGATAAGTTCCGTGAAAACGTTTCAGGATCAAAAGATGGGCGACCAGACTGGGTTGCTTCAATTGAAACCGGTAACGATATTGGATTATTTGGACCAGACAGTGCTGTCTGGCAGGTCCATGGAAGTATTGCAACATTAGTTGGAGGAGTTCGAGCACTCTTATTACAGGCCGCTCACCCTGCTCCACTTTCTGGAGTCGCGGAACATTCACGATATGAAAGCGATCCGTTAGGCCGGCTTGCAGGAACAACTCGCTGGCTAACGGTGACAACATTTGCATCTACCGAGGTGATTGAAAGAGAAGCAGCTCGAGTTAATGCAATGCACGAGCACGTTAAGGGTGAGTTTAAAGATAAGAATAATCAAACACAGCACTACAAAGCCAAAGACCCACGTTTTTTATTGTGGGTTCACTGTGCATTTACAGACTCATTTTTAAAGGCTCATCTGGCTCTTGGTTATCCAATCGATAAGGGCGCAGATGCCTATGTGAGCCAGTGGAGTAAAAGTGCGATTCCATTGGGGCTAAAGACTGCGCCACAATCAGTAGAGGAGTTAGAAGCCACCCTTGATAATTTTAGAAAAAATGATCTACGCCATAGTGATCGTACTGATGAAGTTGTTAAGTTTATTTTGAACCCACCATTTAATGGTGCTGGAAAATACTTTTATAAGTTAATTGCAAATGCTGCAATTGCCACGTTAGATCCCAGGGAGCTCAAACTTTTAGGATTAAAAAAGAGATCAAAAATCTGGCTAAGAATTTCTAGAGTTGGATTAGATATTTTCTTGGCAATTTTAGGCTCTGAGCCACCTGCAATGGTTGCAGCTCATGCAAGAATAAAACGGTTGGGCTAGTTCGTCTCTAACTTATAACCAAGACCACGTATTGTCTGAATTAATACCGGATTAGCTGGATCGGCCTCAATTTTTGAACGAAGTCGCTTAATGTGAACATCTAGAGTCTTTGTATCCCCGTAGTAGTCCCCGCCCCAAATACGATCAATCAACTGTGTTCGGGTTAAAACTCGGCCCGAATTTCGCATGAGAAACTCGAGTAGTTCAAACTCTTTAAGTGGCAAAGAAATCAGTGTTCCATTGACCGTAACCTGGTGTTTCCCAGTATCTAGGCGAATACCCGCAACAGTATGAATTCCATTTTCAGGAGTTACATCTTCACTTGAACCGCGCCTTAGAACGGCTTTGATTCTTGCTATCAACTCACGAGATGAATAAGGTTTTGTTACATAGTCATCGGCGCCTAGTTCTAAGCCCACAACTTTATCGATTTCAGAATCCTTTGCAGTAAGCATAATGATCGGAACTTGAGAGGTAGTTCTTATTGTTTTACATACTTCAACCCCTGAGATTTCAGGGATCATCAGATCTAACAAAATCAAATCAGCACTGTTTTCATTAAACTGCTTAATTGCATCAGTTCCTGTTGCAGCAACTGCAACGTCATATCCCTCTTTACCCAAGAGAAATGAGAGCGCTTCTGAAAAGGATGACTCATCTTCTACGATCAAAATCTTTGTCATCAAATAATCTCCTCAGATTTAGAAAACAAGGGAAGCTTTAATGAGAATGTACTACCAATATTTTCAACACTCCATACGCTCACTTCGCCTCCATGCTTTGTAGCAACGTGTTTAACGATTGATAATCCAAGACCGGTCCCACCACTTTGTCTAGATCTTGCTGGGTCTACTCTATAAAAGCGTTCGAAAATTCTATCTTTCTCATTTTCTGGGATACCAATACCTTGATCTGTAATTGAGATTGTAACTATGCCATCTTCGATGCCTGATGAAACTGTTACTTTCGTGCCTTCTGGTGAGTAATTAACCGCATTTTCTACTAAATTCTGTATCGCCATAATGATTTGATCACGATCACCGAGAACTACGCCATTGGCAATTTCACCAGTCAAAATCTCAATCTTTCGGCTATCTGCACCTACCTGACTTTGATCAATCGCTTCATTAACAAGATCCTGAACATTTAATTCTGATGGAACCGACAGTGGATCTGAATCCTGTAAGCGCGAAAGATTAATAATCTCTTGAACCAAATCAGTTAGCCGCTTTGATTCAATCTGCATTCTGGTTGCAAATTTTTCAACCGCAGCAGGATCATCCTTCGCACCCAAAACTGCTTCACTGAGTAACAAAAGCGCACCGATCGGTGTTTTCAATTCATGTGAAACATTTGCTACGAAATCACGGCGTACATCTTGAATTCTTTGGGCTTGACTTTCATCAGAGAGTAAAACAAGGACAAGTTGCTCCCTGATTAGCGGAATCACGTTAACGGTTAGCTCAAGGCGACCTTCACCGATTGGTCCACGGGGAATATCGATGGTGCCCGTTTGCTTAATATTTGTTCTTCTGACCACGCGAATAATCGCTAATAGTTCTTGGCTTTGAATAAGGCCATCTCGCAAAATTCCTATGTGATCAATGTTTTCTGAGGCAAAAACAATGACCTCACCTGGTGCAAGTACTAGAGCATTTTGATCCAGCTGCCCTAATGCCTCAAGCAGTACTGGAGGCAGTGCATCAGGCACTAGAACCTGTGATTCCTGGCGGAAAAGCCTCATACCCCGATCTTATCGCCCCCTCTAGGCGGCACTGAGTAGTTTGCCATTTGTTCACCTGATCAACTGCTTTTTTTCACTACCTTCGCGTATCTTTACCCAATGGCACTCATTAGATCAGTCTTCCAAGATGAATTAGATAGCGTTTCACAATCACTTGTTGATCTATGCGAGAAGGTTGCCGGCACAATCCAAAAAGCAACGCAATCATTGTTGACCAGCGACTTGAGATTAGCCGAAGAGATCATTTCATCAGATATTGCCATTGATGATTTTCAACATGATTTAGATGCTCGGATTATCGATATCGTGGCAAGGCAACAACCTGTTGCCTCAGATTTGCGTGCGCTCGCAACAGCCCTTCGTATGAGCGCCGATCTTGAGCGCATGGGGGATCTAGCTCACCACATCGCTAAAGTCACCAGAATTCGCCACCCGCAATCGGCTATTCCAGCCGAGTTCTATCTAATGTTTGAATCCCTGGGACAGGCCGCTGAAAAGATTGCCAGGAAAACGGCTGTGGTTATCAATACTCGAAATACAGAAATGGCTCTTGAAGTTGAGAAAGATGATGACGAGATTGACGACCTGCACCGCCAGTTAATTACTGCGCTGGTGGCACCTAACTGGAAGCATGGCGTTGAGACGGCAGTGGACTTAACACTTCTTGGCCGTTACTACGAGCGCTATGCCGATCACGCGGTTTCAGTTTCACGCCGCGTATTTTTCCTAGTCACCGGTAAATTCGCTTAATCTTATTCCGCGTAGAAGATCAGGCAAGAAAACTGCTTTTGATTTAAATCCTCCATTAGAATCAGCCCATGGATTTAGATGTTCTTGTCTTCGCACTCGACTTAATTTCAACTTTTGCTTTCGCATTAGTTGGAGCAAGAGTTGCTGCCAGCAAGGGCTTAGATTTTGGTGGAATTCTTCTCATTGCAGCAGTTGCATCTCTTTCTGGGGGAACCTTCCGTAATCTCTTTATGGGCGAGCAACCACCTTGGGTTCTTTCTCCTTGGCTATTTGCTCCAGTAGTCGGGGCATTCATCATCACAATTGCATTAGGCAAGACTCAAAACGTCGGCCGGTTTGCATTGTCTTTAGATACCTTAGGTTTAGCTGTTGCGACAGTTTCTAGCGCGCAGTTTGCGCTAACAAAGGATGCCCCATTTGCCGCAGCTGCAGTTTTAAGTTTAACCGGCGCTGTTGCTGGTGGCTTGTTTCGAGACATCATGTGCCAAACCGAGCCCGTGCTTTTACACCGTGAAACTATTGGAACGGCATGTCTGTCCGGTGCGCTTGCCTACCTTGCACTAGATGCCATGGGCGTAGATACAGCAGTAACGGCCTTGGTGGCTGGTCTAGTCGTTGTATTAGTGCGAGAGATATCAATTAAATACAACGTGCACTTGCCTAAGCTTTCGAAGCCTTCTTAATCTCGAGCCTGCCCGCTTCGGTGCTTGTATCGGCCGAGGAAATCTGACTTAATTTCAGCAAAATTTCCATCTACTAATGCCTGTCGCATCTGATCGACCAATCGAACAATGAATCTCTCGTTATGGATCGTTGCAAGGGTTGCAGAGAGGATTTCTTTTCCACGGAATAGATGGTGCATATAAGCCCGTGTGTAGTGCGTACAGGTGTAACAGTCACATTCATCATCTATGGGCGTGAAATCCCGCTTAAAACGGCTGTTAGATAGGTTAAAACGCCCCTCCATTGTGTAAACAGCACTTGTGCGTGCAATTCGGCTGGCTAAAACACAGTCAAATGTGTCGCAGCCATTTTCTACACCAACAAATAAATCTTCAGGTGCCCCAATTCCCAGCAGGTGCTTAGGTTTGTCTTCCGGCAAGCTCTGATTCACCCAGCCGACGATCGTTCCGAGTTGCTCTTTATCTAGCGCCCCTCCGATTCCAAAGCCATCAAAGCTTTGACCATCACTGTTCATCCCACCAAGATCTCCGGCAGCCTTTCTTCGCAGATCTTCATACTGTGCGCCTTGAATTACTCCAAACAATGCTTGATAGGGCTTACCAATTCGTTCATCGGTTAACCGCTTATGTTCATCCAGACACCTGATAGCCCAGGCATAGGTTCTATCCATTGCCAACTCTTGGTAGGGGCGCGTGTTATGCAAAGTAGTGCACTCATCGAATGCAAACATAATGTCTGCACCGATTTGGTGTTGAACCTGCATTGATGTCTCTGGTGTAAAACGATGCATAGAGCCATCGATATGAGATTTAAATGTCACACCTTCATCAT
>CAMCYA010000026.1 GCA_945883675.1 Bifidobacterium breve | reverse complement strand
CGGCTTGCTTTGCGCGAACTGCCTCAGCTGCCTCCTTTAGGGCTGCAACTTCAGAATCTGTAAGTGATCCCTCAACAATTTTCACAACACCTGTGCGACCGATCTGTGCTTCAACTCCAAGATAAACACCGGAGATTCCATACTCGCCGTCAACCCATGCACACACTGGCATTACTGCACCTGAATCTTCGATTACTGCTTTTGCCATACGAGCTGCTGCCGCAGATGGTGCGTAATAAGCAGAGCCTGTCTTTAGAAGGGCAACAACTTCTGCTCCACCATTTCGCGTACGGTCGACAAGCTCTGCGATCTCACTTTCTGAAAGTAGATCTGCAAGTGGCTTACCGTTAACTGTGCAACGGCTTGGCACTGGAACCATGGTGTCACCGTGTGAACCCAGAGTTAATGTCTTAACTGCGCCAACTTTGACTCCCAGTTTTTCTGCTACAAAATTTGTAAAGCGTGCGGTATCCAGCATTCCAGCTTGACCCATTACGCGGTTCTTTGGAAACTTTGTTGCAATTTGAGCAAGTGCGGTCATTTCATCTAGAGGATTTGAAACGACAATTATTACTGCCTTGGGTGAATGCTTTGCAATGTTTTCGGCTACTCCGCGCACAATTCCAGCATTAACTCCAATTAAATCCATGCGACTCATGCCAGGTTTACGGGGAAGACCAGCGGTAATTACTACAACATCTGAGTTTGCCGTTGCTTCATAACCAGCACCTTCAGGTGTAGTGGTTGCTCCAATTATTTTGGTCTCAAATCCTTCAATAGAGCGGGATTGATTCATATCTAAAGCCAAACCTTCTGACTTGCCTTCGAGAATATCCGTTAAAACAACGGTATCGAATATGTCGTACTCGGCTAAACGAAGAGCTGTTGTTGAACCATAAAATCCTGCACCAACTACTGTGACTTTCCCACCCATTGTGGCCCCGTTCATATGAATCTGCGAATAGGTGAACTCTACCGCCCGCGAGGAAGTGCAATTGCCAGCACAAATAGGGCTATTGCGATTGCAAGCGGAATATAAAACTCAAGAGTTCGAAATTTCCCGGATTTAAGTGCGATGCCCGCTGTCCCAATGGCAATAAATAGTGATCCGCCTCGCACTATTCCAAAGGTTCCTAGTCCAACGCCAAAGATAACTGCGCCGTAACTAAATAGTGAAACAAGGCGCTGATTTAGCTGCATGCATCAACCACATTTTTCAAGAGCATTGCGCGAGTCAATGGTCCAACACCACCAGGCATTGGAGCATAGAAAGAGGATTTTGCCAATGCACTTGGATCTATATCGCCAACTAATCCAGATTGTTGTCGTGAAATTCCAACATCAATCACAACTGCTCCATCTTTAATCATGTCAGCCTTTAGAAAATGCGCCTGACCAATTGCAGCGATCACAATGTCTGCTGATTGAGTGTGCGCCTTTAAATCCTTAGTACCCGTGTGGGTAAGTGTCACAGTTGCATTTTCTTTTTTTCGAGTAAGTAAGAGTCCAAGTGGGCGACCAACAGTTATACCCCGGCCGATAACAGTGATGTTTGCACCTTGTGTTGAAATTGAATAATGGTTAAGAAGTTCAACAATTGCTCTCGGGGTACAAGGGATTGGCCCATCAAAACCCGCTACTAAGCGACCTAAATTAAGTGGGTGTAATCCATCGGCATCTTTTTTTGGATCGATAGCTTCCAATATTTTTTGCGTATTAATCGCTGCCGGTAATGGAAGTTGTACGATAAATCCAGTGCACTCTTTTGCATTATTCAAATCTAAGATCGCAGCAAGAACATCTTTTTCACTGGCGCTGGCCGGTAAGTCGACTCGGATGGAGTTAATGCCAACATCCTGACAGTCGCGATGTTTTCCTGAAACATATGAGAGCGAGCCGGGATCTTCGCCTACTAAAACTGTTGCTAGTCCAGGATTAACTCCGGCTGACTTTAATTTCAATACGCGCTTAAAAAGATCAGCTTTGATGGTGGCAGCTAATGCTTTGCCGTCCAAAATCTGTGCGCTCATGGCACTATCGTATCGACTCAGACGTGTGAGAAATGTCGAACATCGGGCAAGCACATGGTAATCCCTCAGGTTTTTATCTGCGTCTAAACATCCGAGGAACATATATTGCTAAAAGTGCGCCGAATCCCATTTGAACTGTGATTGCAAGGGTGAACTTCCACGTAGAGGTACCAACTGCCGACATTGCCTCTGTGATCAGTGCGCCACTTGCTGAGTAGCCAAGAAATGCAGAAAGCAAGGTTGCGACGATCAAACTCTGTGTTAACACTTTCTGGTTTAGATCAACTGTCCAGGTCACAAGCAAAACGCCTGCAAAGATAATTACTGCTACTCCAAGCAGTGAAATCAAGGATTCATCTCTAGGTAGGGCACCCAAAATCGGCATCGCTGGAATTTTATCTAGATCAAAAGAAAGTGGGGATACAATCGTTTGTGATCCGACAGCAAAACCAACTCCGGAAAAATAGGCCAGAGTAGCCACGATCGCATTTGGAAGATAAAGAATATTCAATAAAAGCAGCAAGAATCCGCCAAAGATTCCGGGTTGGAGTACGGTTGTTAAATTCTTTACAAGCTCTAGGTTCATGAATAGTGCAATACCAAGTGCGATGGCACTTACTCCAAGTAACAGAGCAATTACACGTGATCCGAATAGAAAACCCTGGCCCAAAGATGTGCGACGAGCAACTGTTGCACACGAGATTAGCGTAAATGGAAATACATAAATCACTGCAAAATACCAAACGGGCATCACTTCATCTGTTTTTGAAAGAATAGAAACTAATAAAGCAAAACCAGCATAAAGAACAGAGAAAATTACGCGAGCAGGACCTACCAATGAAATGTCACCATCAAGGCGATCAACAGTTCGGGAGATTCCATTTCTAATGGCAAGTACTGGAAAAATTAATGCACCGAGTGGTAAGTAAGAAAGATGTCCAGCCAAAGCTGATGTTCCCAAAGATAAATCAAAGGGAATTTGATGTACACCAATCCAAATCCAAATCGCTGCTCGAAGCGGATCGCCCGTGTTTCCAGTAGCACTTCCAGCCGTTGACCATGCAATCAACGCGATAAAAGAAATTGGAAGCAATAGCCAGGCAATACTGCGCAAAACTTGGGGTAATGCTGCTCCAAGTACGCGCACTAACATTGTTATCGACCCATTATTGCCCGTAACAACCGGGCTGTTTCACTAGGTGTTTGACCAACTTTTACTCCTGCTGCCTCTAGTGCATCTTTTTTACCTTGAGCAGTACCAGATGATCCAGAAACAATTGCACCAGCATGCCCCATTGTCTTTCCTTCAGGAGCGGTAAAGCCTGCAATATACCCAACCACTGGTTTTGTTACGTATTCAGAAATAAATGCTGCTGCACGTTCTTCAGCATCTCCACCAATTTCGCCAATCATTACGATCGCTTGCGTATTGGGATCGTCTTGAAATGCACGCAAACAATCAATGTGTGTTGTTCCAATTACAGGATCGCCACCGATTCCAACTGCAGTACTAAAACCGATATCTCGAAGTTCATACATCATTTGATAAGTCAGAGTTCCAGATTTGGAAACAAGTCCAATTGGCCCGGCGCCCGTTATATCTGCGGGAATAATTCCAACATTTGATTTACCTGGACTAATCAATCCAGGACAGTTTGGCCCAATAATCTGCGTTGATCCTACGCTTTGTGCATATGAGTAGAAACTTGCTGAGTCATGCACCGGAATTCCTTCAGTTATGACTACAGCTAAAGGCATCTTTGCATTGATTGCATCAATCACTGCCGCCTTTGCAAATTTTGGTGGAACAAAGATTACAGAGACATTTGCACCCGTTGCGGCCATAGCCTCAGCAACTGTATTAAAAATTGGAAGTTGACGACTTTCAATTTCTACCACCTGGCCACCTTTTCCTGGCGTTACTCCACCAACAATATTGGTGCCTGAAATCAACATTCGTCTGGTGTGTTTTGTTCCTTCAGATCCTGTCATACCTTGAACAATTACTTTGCTGGACTCATTTATAAAGATTGTCATTACTTTGCCGCCAATTCCGCAGCACGATTTGCTGCACCATCCATAGTGTCGGCCTGTTCTACAAGAGGGTGTGCTGCTGCCTTAAGAATTGCTCGTCCTTCTAAAACGTTGTTGCCATCAAGGCGTACAACAATAGGTTTAGTAGCTTTTGGACCAAGTAATTCAAGTGCTTGAACAATTCCATTTGCAACTGAATCACAGGCTGTAATCCCACCGAAGACATTTACGAAAACGCTCTTTACATCTTTATCGCCGAGAATAATTGAAAGTCCATCGGCCATAATCTGCGCAGAAGCGCCCCCACCGATGTCTAAGAAGTTAGCAGGACGCACACCGCCATGTTTCTCACCGGCATATGCAACAACATCTAAAGTGCTCATGACCAAACCAGCACCATTACCAATTATTCCTACTTCGCCTTCTAGTTTGACGTAGTTAAGGCCCTTTTCCTTTGCAGCGGCCTCGAGTGGATTCTCCCCTGCCTCATCGACCAATCTTTGATGATCTGGCTGGCGAAAATCTGCGTTCTCATCCAAAGTTACTTTGCCATCTAACGCAACGATCTTTCCATCTGAAGTTTTAACTAATGGATTTACTTCTACCAGAGTCGCATCTTCGCTTTGGAAAACTTCCCAAAGTTTAAGAAGTACATCTGATACTTGATCTGCAACATCTGCTGGAAACTTTGCTGCTGCAACTATCTCTTTTGCTTTTGCCAAAGAAATTCCATCAACTGCCGATACTGGAACCTTTGCTAATTTTTCAGGAGCAGTGTGTGCAACCTCTTCAATATCCATTCCACCAGAAACAGAGGCCATAACAAGAAATGTTCTATTTGATCGATCTAGAAGAATTGCCAAGTAATACTCAGATTCAATAGGCGCGGCCGCTGCAATCATCACAGTCCGAACCGTGTGACCCTTTATATCCATCCCAAGAATTGCACCGGCTTTTTCACGTGCATCTTTTGGATTCTCCGCCAGCTTTACTCCACCAGCTTTACCGCGTCCTCCAACTTTTACTTGCGCCTTTACAACAACTTTTCCACCGATTGCAGTTGCGGCAGCTTCTGCTTCATCAGCAGTTGTTGCAATCGCTGCTGCCAAAACTGGCACGCCATGCTTTTCAAAAATATCGCGCGCTTGGTATTCAAAAAGATCCACTAAATCTTCCAATCAGTTGTAATGGGCCAATCAGTTGGTGCGGGCTAATCCTAGAGCTTCTCAACGGGTGCATAACGCAGTAGTAAACGCTTCTCTCCGTATTGACCGAAATTAATTGTCGCTTCTGCTTTGTCATCTGCTCCTGCAACTGCGACAACTGTACCTAATCCAAAGGTGTCATGTGACACACGCTCACCAACAGCCAACTCCATCGCCATGCTCTTCTTACCTGTTGCCCTTGGTGGAGGCGCTGTTGTCATTCGAGATTTTTTTGTCATTGATGAGATAAGCGAATCCGATGATTGATTGCGCCATGTAATCACATCTTCTGGAATTTCTTCCAGAAAACGAGATGGAGGATTGTAATTTGGAGCGCCCCATGTTGATCGATATTCCGCTCTTGAAATGTATAGTCTTTCGCGCGCGCGAGTTAATCCAACATATGCCAGGCGACGTTCCTCTTCGATCTCATCTTTATCATCAAGTGTACGAGAGTGTGGAAAAATTCCATCTTCCATTCCAGTAAGAAAGACTGTTGGAAACTCCAATCCTTTTGCTGTGTGAAGAGTCATCATTGTTACAACTCCACCATGATCTTCACCTTCTGGGATCTCATCTGCATCGGCTACAAGTGAGACTTTCTCCAAAAATCCGGCAAGTGAGATCTCTTCATCTTCACCTAACTCTTCAAATGAGCGCTCTTCATACTCCATGGAAACTGCAACAAGTTCTTTTAAGTTTTCTACACGGACCTCATCTTGAGGATCTGTGCTGTCTGCGAGCTCCTTTAATAAGCCTGACTGTTCTAACGCCGCTTCTACAATTACTGAAGGCTTAACTTTTGCCTCTACCAAAACAATTAACGCTGAAATCATTGATGTGAAATCATTTATCGCTTGTGCTGCTCGCGCTGGTACCGATGTGATTTCATTACACCTGAGCAATCCTTGCCAAAATGAAATTCCTGAACTATTTGCAAATTGATCTACATAGTCCAACGATGTGTCGCCGATTCCGCGCTTTGGCACATTTATAACTCTGCGAAGTGATATTTCATCTTCGCAGTTTGCTATCACTCGAAGATAGGCAAGCAAGTCTTTAACTTCTCGACGTTCGTAGAATCGAAGCCCTCCTACGACTTTATATGGAAGCGCCGATCGCATAAAGACTTCTTCAAATACACGTGATTGGGCATTTGTACGGTAAAAAATTGCCGTTTCACCTGGGGATGAAAGACCAGAGTTCTGTAGTGATCTAATCTCTTCGGCAATGAAATTTGCTTCGTCATGTTCACTCTCTGCAACATATCCAGTAAGTGGAGCACCAGAGCCAGCATCTGACCAGAGATTTTTTTCTTTACGGCTTTCATTCTTAGTTATTACTGCATTTGCAGCATTTAGAATGTTTTGAGTTGAGCGATAGTTTTGTTCAAGCAGAACTGTCGTCGCATTTGGATAGTCCATTTCAAACTGCAAAATATTGCGAATAGTTGCACCGCGAAATCCGTAAATCGATTGGTCTGCATCGCCAACAACACATAGCTCAGCAGGTGGGGTTGCCTCTAGATCAGTGCCTACAAGCTCATTGACCAAAACATACTGGGCATGATTTGTATCCTGATACTCATCCACCAGCACATGTCGAAATCGAGATCTAAACCTTGCCTTTGCCTCCGGAAATCGCTGAAGAACTTCTACCGTTTTTAGAATGAGGTCATCAAAATCCATTGCGTTTGCTCTGGCCAATCGCCCTTGATAAATGGTGTAGACGTCGGCAACGATCTGCTCAAATTGACTTGATGCTGCTTTCAAATAATCTTGTGGAGATAGAAGTTCATTTTTTGCATTAGAAATCATGGACTGAAATTGTCGGGCTGGATAACGTTTGGGATCAAGGTTTAGCTCTTTTGCAACAATAGTAATGAGCCGCTGTGAATCGGCAGAGTCATAGATACTAAATGTATTGCTATATCCAAGTCGACCGGCTTCTTGCCGCAAGATTCGCACGCATGCAGAGTGAAATGTTGAGACCCACATAGATTTTGCTACAGAGCCGACTAGATCGCCAACTCTTTCTTTCATTTCACCGGCGGCTTTATTTGTAAAAGTAATAGCCAAAATCTCATATGGTGCAACGTTTCTTCGCGCCATTAGATAAGCAATCCGACGCGTTAACACACGTGTTTTTCCAGAGCCAGCGCCTGCGACAACTAATAGTGGACCACCAGCATGTGTAACCGCCGCGCTTTGTTGAGGGTTGAGCCCCTCAAGCAACGGATCGATTTCATTCATGGGAGGCATTCTATTAGGGTTCAACTATGGAACCGATCGCCGATAGTGAAATTGAGCGCGTCTTAGTTGTTAGTGCTCATCCAGATGATTCAGATTTTGGTGCATCGGGAACAATTGCTCAATGGGTAAAAAAGGGAATTGAAGTCTCTTACGTTTTTTGTACAAATGGAGATCAAGGCGGCGAAGATTCAGGATTTACGAAAGAAGAAATGCCGGCTATTCGTCAGCGCGAGCAACGTGTAGCAGGATCAGAAATTGGCGTTACAGACATTACTTTTTTAAATTATGTAGATGGACACTTGCAAGCAACTATCGAACTTCGAAAAGACATTGTTCGACAGATTCGACGAACCCGACCTGATCGCATTGTCTGTCAAAGCCCAGAGCGCAACTGGGATCGCATCGGTGCTAGCCACCCTGATCACTTAGCGGCAGGTGAAGCGAGTGTGCAGGCTGTGTATCCAGATGCGCGAAATCCTTTTGCCTTTACAGACTTGCTAGAAAAAGAGAATCTAGCACCATGGCGAGTTAGAGAAATCTGGCTTATGGGTTTTGCAAACCCAGATCACTGGGTTGATATCACGGATACATTTGAATTAAAGCTTGCAGCTCTTCACGCACATGTTTCACAAACTGCACAGAATAAAGAGTTGGAAACTATGTTGAGGGATTGGGGTCAGCGAAATGCAGGATTTGGCGGGCTCCCCGATGGTCATTTGGCAGAAGCGTTTAAAATAATTCATACTGGGTAATTTAGTTCTTTTTACTGCGAATTTGAATCTTAACTCTTGAATCAATATTTTTTAGTTTGATACAACTACTCTTTCAATTGAAATCATTTGGCTTGGTGCTCCTTCTAGCCCACCACCGCGTACACCCATTTTTGCAATAGCTTTAACAATTTCTAGACCCTTCGTTATTGTGCCCCAAATTGTGTAGTTCCCTTTGATTAAAGTTGTGTCGGAATAAACTAGAAAGAATTGACTTCCATTTGTTCCTGGCCCTTTATTCCACATGGCGACAGTTCCTTCTGGATAATTTCCCTCGGTTCCGATTGGAAGATTTTCATCCTGAAAAACAAACTTTGGTCCGCCTTTACCTGTAGCTGTTGGATCACCACACTGTAAAACGTATGCCCCACGGTTGATTAATCGATGGCAAATTGATTCATCAAAAAAACCATTTCTTGCTAGTTTGGCCATATGCGCAACTGTTACTGGTGCTTTGGTGGCTAATGTAGTTATTTGAATATCACCACAGTTGGTTTCTAAAGTTATTGTTTTAGGTAATCGTTTTGTCTTTACTTCTGCTGGAGCAACTTCTTTTGGAGAGTGTGCCTTTGCCGTAGTTGGCATGCATTTAATCTCTTCAGATTTTGAGTTTTTCAAAGTTTTTGTCTTTGTAGATGCCTCAGTTGGATTTACTGGGACGGTAAGCATTATCAAAGCGGATAAAACAATTAAAACTCTAATTGAATTAGCATCGCGGCGAATGCTCATCTGTCTCTGCCCAAACATGGGGTTATCATAATTTAATTACCTGTGAAAACCCTTAATTTATTCCCATTCAATAGTGCCAGGAGGCTTACTGGTGATATCCAAAACTACGCGATTTACATCTGAGACTTCGTTGGTGATTCGAGTAGATATTTTCTCAAGTACCTCATAAGGCAACCGGGACCAATCGGCCGTCATGGCATCTTCAGATGAAACAGGCCTTAAAACTATTGGATGGCCATATGTCCGACCATCACCTTGCACTCCTACTGAGCGTACATCTGCAAGCAAAACTACCGGGCACTGCCAAATCTCTCTGTCTAATTCAGCAAATTTTAACTCTTCCCGAACTATTGCATCAGCGTGGCGCAAGAGAGCTAACCGCTCCTTAGTTACTTCTCCAACAATTCTAATTGCCAAACCAGGACCAGGAAACGGTTGCCTCCATACGATTTCGTCAGGAAGTCCTAACTCAATTCCCACTTGTCGAACTTCATCTTTGAAGAGCGAACGCAATGGCTCTACTAATTTGAACTTTAGATCATCCGGCAGGCCACCAACATTGTGATGGGATTTAATATTTGCAGTTCCAGTTCCACCACCAGATTCAACTACATCGGGATACAAAGTCCCTTGCACTAGAAATTCGACATCTCCCCCAGCTGCAATATCACGAGCTGCTGACTCAAAAGTTCGAATGAATTCACGGCCAATAATCTTTCGTTTTTCCTCTGGATCTGTAATACCTTTGAGTGCATTAAGGAATTGTTGCGTTGCATCGATAGTTACAAGTTTTATTCCAGTGCTTGCAACAAAGTCACGTTCAACTTGCTCAGCCTCTCCTTGACGAAGCAGGCCATGATCTACAAATACACATGTCAGTTGATCACCCACTGCTCGTTGAACTATCGCTGCAGCAACTGCAGAATCAACCCCACCTGATAATCCACAAATCACTCGCTTGTTTCCAACTATCCTTTTAACTTCTGCAATTTCGGCCTCTGCGATGTTTTTTGTTGTCCATGTTGCTTCACAGTTAGCAATATTTAGTAACCAATTTTCCAAGATCTTTTGTCCGTGTTCGGTATGCAATACCTCTGGATGAAACTGAACCCCGGCAAATGTGCCAGTGGCGTTTTCGAAGGCTGCGATAGGAGTGGCATCGGTTGATGCAGTAATAACAAAGCTCTCAGGGGATTGTGTTACTGCATCCCCATGGGACATCCAAGTTTTTTGTAGTGGAGTTAGCCCAGCAAAAACTTTAGATATTGGGACAACTGTTGTTTGAGTGCGCCCAAACTCTGATTTACCTGTACGACTAACTACGCCACCAAGAGCGGCCGCCATAACTTGAAATCCATAACAAATTCCAAAAATTGGCACCCCGAGTGAAAAAATTTCCTGGTCGATGGCTGGGGCATTTTCTGCATACACACTTGAAGGGCCACCAGATAAAATTATCGCACTTGGTTTTTTTGCCTTAACTTCTTGTGCCTTAATTGTTGAGGGAACAATTTCCGAATAGATATGCGCTTCCCTAACCCGCCGAGCAATTAACTGTGCGTACTGTGCACCAAAATCAACTACCAGTACGCCACCGCTCTTAGCCACGATTAATCAGTACCTCTACGCGTTGGAACTCTTTGACATCAGAGTATCCACACGTTGCCATTGCTCGGCGAAGTGCACCAAATAAATTCATTGATCCATCTGAAGTGTGTGATGGGCCAAGTAAAATCTCTTCAATCGTTCCGATTGTTCCAACAGAAACTCTCTCACCGCGTGGCAGTACTTGATGATGCGCCTCTGATCCCCAGTGCCATCCAAGTCCTGGCGATTCAACAGCTTTTGCAAGTGGTGAACCCATCATTACTGCATCTGCGCCACATGCAATTGCTTTAGCAATATCACCGCTTCTACCAACAGCGCCATCTGCAATGACGTGAACATATCGTCCACCTGATTCATCCAAATATTCACGGCGAGCAGATGCAACTTCTGCAACGGCCGAAGCCATTGGAACTTCGATGCCTAAAACTTTTCGAGTTGTGTGCGCAGCACCGCCACCAAAACCAACTAATACACCGGCAGCACCTGCACGCATTAAGTGAAGTGCAGCTGTTGCGGTTGCAACACCACCAACAATTACCGGAACATCTAATTCATAGATAAATTTCTTCAGGTTAAGAGCTTCGTTTTGATCTGCAACGTGTTCAGCAGAAACTGTTGTTCCGCGGATAACGAAAATATCTACTCCAGCTGCGATTACTGCTTTGTGAAGTTCAGCCGTTCTTGCAGGTGAGAGTGATGCTGCAACAGTTACACCAGAATCACGGATCTGTTGAATACGCTCTTTAATCAACTCTGGGCGAATTGGCGCAGCATAAATCTCCTGCATACGCTTTGTTGCATTTTTATCTGGCATTGATGCAATTTCACCAAGAGGTATCCGTGGATCCTCGTAACGAGTCCATAGCCCTTCAAGATTTAGAACTGCAAGACCGCCTAACTTTCCAATTGCAATTGCTGTATCTGGTGAAACAACAGAGTCCATTGGAGCTGCCAACATTGGAAGATCAAACTTATAAGCATCAATTTGCCATGCCGTTGAGACATTTTCTGGGTCGCGAGTTCTACGGCTAGGCACAATTGCGATGTCATCAAATGAATATGCAGTGCGAGCGCGCTTTCCAGGTGCTATTTCGATATGAGTCATTAACGGCCTTTCACTTGATAATTAGGCGCATCGGAAACATGTGCCACATCGTGCGGATGACTTTCTTGCAAACCCGCTGCTGTAATCTGAATGAGGCGGCCTTCTCGTCGAAGTGTTTCGATATCAGGTGCACCGGCATAACCCATTCCAGATCGAAGTCCACCGACAAGTTGGTGAACAACTTCTGCCACTTTGCCACGAAATTCGACTTTGCCCTCAATACCTTCTGGAACTAACTTGTCTTCAGACAAAACATCATCTTGTAAGTATCGATCTTTTGAATATGACTTTTGATCTCCGCGAGATTGCATTGCCCCAAGTGAACCCATACCGCGATATGCCTTGTACTTAACTCCGTTGATCTCAATTAACTCACCGGGCGCCTCTTCGCATCCTGCAAGGAGTGAACCAAGCATGACTGAGTTGGCACCGGCAACGATCGCTTTAACAATGTCGCCAGAGTATGCAAGGCCACCATCTGCAATTAAGGGAATGCCAGCTTTGTTACATGCTTTAGATGCTTCAAGAATTGCAGTGATCTGCGGAACGCCTACACCTGCAACTATGCGAGTTGTGCAGATAGAGCCTGGACCCACGCCAACTTTTACTGCATCTGCTCCAGCATTAATCAGCGCCTGGGCTCCTGCGCGCGTAGCAACATTTCCACCAATGATTTGCGTTGTTGGTGAGAATTTTTTAATGCGTGCAATTGAATCTAAGACCGCACGGTGATGTCCATGTGCTGTATCGACAACGACTACATCTACACCTGCCTCGATCAATGCCTGTGCTCTAGCAAAACCATCATCGCCAACACCCACTGCAGCACCAGCTAAACCCACTCCTTTAACTAACTTCACGTGAGTTACTTGATCTTGTATCGGAAGATTGCGGTGAATTATTCCTATTCCGCCGGCCTTGGCCATTGCAATCGCCATCTGTGATTCTGTGACCGTATCCATTGCAGAAGAAACAAGGGGAACTGCGATGGAGATATTGCGAGTTAATTTTGTTGCTGTGCTGACTTCAGATGGAATAACTTCGGATGCATCTGGCAGAAGTAGCACGTCGTCGTAGGTTAGGCCGAGCATTGCGACTTTATCGCTATCGCTCATCTCAACCTCCGCTCCCGGTTAAATTCCTATAAGGCAGAAGTCTATCGGGGCTTTAGAGGCCTACAGCACGCTCGATTTCAGCGCATGCATGAGTTAAATCCTGTGCATAGACAACACCTTGGCTATGGTTTTCACCCCAGCCCGGTCCCCCAAGAATTACACGTGGGGCAGGTCGTATAGCTGGAATCTCTTTAAAAAACTTTTCTTTACCATTTTCTCGAAGTTGGGCCCACAAGAAAACTGCGGGAGGTGCAGAGCGTTTAACCATAGAAGAGATAGCTTCCATCGGAGTTCTGGCACCTAGGAAAAAACTTTCAATATTTTTTTCAGCTAACGCAGCAGCCAACGCATGAATTGCAAGGCAGTGAAGCTCTTCGCCCACAGATGCCAATAAAACGGGCTGCACGTTGACTGGTTTTTTAACAGAGCCAATACCTTCGTTCAGCATTCTCTTGAGAATCTCCGAAAGCATGTGCTCGACTTCAATGCCCTCACCCGTGGCTTCCCACTCTTGGCCCACAAGGAATAAAACAGGGACAATAACTTCAGTCCATGTTGCGATAACGCCAAATTTTTTAATGTCATTGCGCAGCGCTGCTTCAACAAAGGCCTTATCTAAGATCTTTGCAGCCCTATGAATTGAATCAACAATCTCTTCGCGAACTACAAAATTATCTGCAACCTCTTCAACTGAAAGCTTGCCTCTGTGGGCTTTGGCTTTTTCCGCTGCATCAACTGGCGCAATCCCTGTTGTGATCAGACGGCGCATTACGATTAATTTTGATAAATCCTCTGAGCTGTAACGACGGTGCTCACCTGCCTCGTGTACTGATGGCCCCAGACCATAACGGCGGTCCCAAGTCCGAAGCGTTGCAG
>CAMCYA010000025.1 GCA_945883675.1 Bifidobacterium breve | reverse complement strand
TAGAGCATTGCCCTCCGAAGGCATGCGCACAGGTTCGAATCCTGTCGGGGGCACTTGAGATAGATCACCATAGATTTAGCAATCTCTTTCAAAACATCCTTGTAATCAGCGTGCACAACATGGATAATTGTCACCTTGCGTACACAATTGTGCGTATTTTCACTCGCATAGTTTCATAGTGATTGCACTGGCAATCTAAGGGGGTCCGTCATGGATTGGCGACATCAATCTGCCTGCCGCGACGAAGATCCCGAACTCTTCTTTCCCGTGGGAAACACTGGGCCTGCAATTAGCCAAATTGAAGAAGCAAAAAAAGTTTGTAATCGCTGCATAGTAAAAGAGCCTTGTTTGGCATGGGCATTAGAAAGTGGTCAAGATGCTGGAGTATGGGGCGGATTATCAGAAGATGAACGCCGTGCATTAAAGCGCCGTGCCGCGCGAAATCGCGCACGACTTTTGGAGCAACAGAACCAATTCTAAATTGGGAAGTTTAAAGTGGGAAGCGAAGTTTTGCTTGCGTTCCTTTATCACTAGATTCCAATTTCAACTCTCCGTTTAGCTCATTCTCAGTTAGCGTAAGGACAATCTGTAATCCTAAGTTTGCCGATGTCGCAAGATTGAAACCTTCTGGCAGACCTACTCCATCATCTGAAATGGTTACCAATCCTTCGTTGCTGTAGCGCTGAAGTTCAATTCGAAGGTGCGTTCCAGATTCGGCTAAGCCGTGCTCCAAGGCATTGTGAATGAGCTCTGTAACTACCAGTGCGAGCGGGGTGGCAAGTCTGGATTCCAGGGAGCCAAGTTGACCTATTCGCTCAATGCTTAGCTGACCCATTCGCGGACTTAGCTCAAGTGAGTGAGTTACAAGGCTAGTTAATACATCATCAAATGCCACAGTAGTTTCATCACTGTTAGAAAGTGTTTCGTGGACCAAGGCGATCGATGCAATTCGGCGAACCGCTTCATCTAAGGCGGCAGCGGCAGATGGATCATCAATTCGGCGAGACTGTAATCTAAGTAAGGCAGATACGGTTTGTAGATTATTCTTCACACGATGATGGATTTCACGGATAGTTGCATCCTTTGTAACAAGGGCGCGATCTAGACGGCGTAGCTCTGTAACATTTTGCAGCAAAACAATTGCCCCAATGCGATCTTCGCCTTGAATTAAGGGCAACACAAGAAAATCGATTGTTGTTCCTTTATTTTCAACCTCTACGCGACGCAGAGTTTTTCCATTTAACTGAGTAGCTATTGCCTCTTCATGAGGGTTTTCCGTTGTCACTGAAACCTGTTGTGCAGCCTCTCCAAGATTGCGACCTTCTAGATCACCATTCCAACCCATTCTAGAGAAGGCAGATTTTGCGTTGGGGCTTGCAAATGAGATTGTTCCGTTAACATCTAATCGAATCAATCCATCTCCAACGCGAGGAATTGGTTCAATAAGTGCTACTGCCTTCTTGTATGGGAAATTTCCTTCTGCAACCATTCGATAGAGCTGATGTGCAATCTCGCGATAGTTAATCTCTAACTTTCCTGCAGTTCTCATATGTTCAATATCTCTATGGCGAGATATAACTGCTATTGCTTGACCATTAAAGGTAACCGGGATGGCCTCTTCTTTAATGAGCATGGTCTCTGTTGGTTCCAATTGGCTATCTCTTACGATTTCTCCATGAGATAGGGCTTCGTCAATATTTGTTCGAATCCCCCACGAAACTTCTTCACCAATTACATCGTTAGTAAAAACAGTTGCAGTTGTTGTTGGTCGAATATGAGCGATCGCGATATGCCCACTGGGCCACATTTTTATATCTTTGCGAATTGGAACCCACAGAATTAGATCTGCAAATGAGAGATCTGATAACAACTGCCAATTAGCAACTAGTTCCCTTAAGCGTTCAGCCTGATCGAGGGTAATTGTGGTTCGTGAGCCCAAAAGATTTTCAAATGGAAACATCTTATTCCCACTCGCTCATATGAGGCTCGATCTCTTGAGTCGCAAACCATACAAGCTCATCATCACCACGAAATGCTAGGAGTGCACATTGCACCTGTTCCCACACGATCGCAGATGTAACAGTTATGTGATCTGTATACGCTTCACCGATTTGTTCCTCTGTGATTTCAAGGGCTAGAACAATTCCTGGTGCTTTCTGTGTCAAACAAAGGTCAAGAGCTTTTTCTCCGGCGATAACTGAGAGTAGATATTCGAGCTCTTCTTCATCGCAATCAATATTTTCCTCTTGGAATGAAGGTGTCGGTGCATACAAAAGATTCACATCAAGTGTCTTTGCCTCTAGAAAGTTTTCAAGCTCTTTATGGCTTATTGGTAGGTACGTACGCACGTGCTAATCGTATTAGGTTTTAAGTTGAAAGTTCACTTGCCAATTCTGCTATTGATTTACGCAGGGCAGATCGCTCATTAACCTCAATTAAGGTGGCGCGTTCATCCTGTGCAGCAAGAACGGCTCTGATGTCGGTATTGATAGATCTAACGCGAAACGGCTTCATGGGTGAAGTTAATGTCAAGAATTTTGATTGCTCGGACTCGCCCTTTTTCCCAGAGGATTTCATGTTCATCACAAAACTAATTTTTGCTCGAATAGAAGTTTGAGTGAGAAGTTCAATTACCTTTTGAAGGCGAGAGACCCCAAGTAGATCCGGACGTGAAACCACAATAAGTTCATCAGCATGATCACAGCTCCATGTTGTGATTGTTGATGTCCAACGTCGATCTGTAAGGCGATTTGAAAGTCCAGCGATAGATCCTAGATCGATAATGACATGATCGAATTCTTTTCCTGCACGAAACATGAGTGCATCAACCTCTGATGCCTGTGCTTGTGTAACTTCAAAGAGCGCCAAATTGGGTGCAATCGATTTCCATGTGGGATCGGTTTCTGAACTTCGCATTGATAGTAGATCAAAAATTGATGGGGCTCGAAAATTTGCGTCAATTAGTAAAGTTGATTTGCCTTGCGTACTTAACTCCATCGCTAAATTAAGGGCGATCAAAGTGCATCCCGTGTAAGTACCGGCAGAACCAACAGCAAAAACTTTCGCTCTTCGAATTTGATTTTGAGCTTGAACAAATTCTCGGAGCATCGGTGTTCGAACAAAACTGCGGACTAATGAAACAAGGTCGGCAGCGATAACTGGTGCTTGTTTAAGATCGGCAAACTCTTCTGCCGTATTTGTTGCAAATCCAATAACTTGACTAAATTTTGATGAAAGTTGTTTCACTTTCTCCTTGGAAATTCCGGGTAAATCTGAACCATAGATTAACAACCTTGAACCAAGAACAGATGCGTTTTCTGCGGCATATGTCTCTAAACTTTGCCAATCTATTGCCCGAAATCCAACGCTCCAACCCTGAGCAAACAATGTAGAGGCGATGAATCCTTCAATTTCGGCGTGAGCTATTGCAGTAACGACAATCGGCATCTCTTGCTCAGACATGAGAGGCAATAACCACTAGACGCCCTATAGATGTTGCACTCAAAACGCGAAGTACCTGTGTTTGCTCCACTGCAATACTTAATCCCACATCGCCGCTAAGAGAGTTTCCTGTGTTTTCAAGTGATAACAGCGTCGCTCCAGCTAAAACAAGTACTGGTTCTAGAACCGCTTCACCATTGTTAGAGTCTTCAACCCAATAGATATCAACGCCTTCTCCGAGTGTTAGACCTTGGGCAATATCAACAGATCGCACACTCAATGGAACTGCGCTAGTTGATTGACCTTGGATGGCAGAACCAAGATCGGAAGTAGAGATGACTTCACCATCTTGCAAAGTACGAAGGGCAATTAAACCAATTGGATTAAAGGTTTTATCAATGTATAAAGCAGAGCTTTTGCTTAAGTTCATATGAACGGTCTCAAGATCAGAAGAAGTAATTACATGCCCTGAAACTACTGATCCCCGTACAACCCAATAATCGGCTCCTTTGTTTGTGATGGAGGAGATAAAAATGACAGATGCGAAGGATGCGATTATTAGAGTAATCGCAAGTGGCAGGCGCGGGCTAAAGGAATTTTTTTGAGATCTCATGGGCACACCTAATTACTATCGGTGGTTTTCTAGCCCAGATTATCCACAGTAGTACTTTGGTATGAGATCTTTACGTACTTTAGGTTGAAGTAAAACCTTTGCAGGATGGCAATCGTTGGCTTTATGGATACACAATATGCCCTCAATCCAAATTATCTAGCTAAACCAGTTTTTACAACCATTGATTTAACACCGATTTCTAGTGATCCAGATGAAGATTGGTCGCACCCAGTTCTTGAGATGTTTCGTCCGTTAACGATTGTCGAACCAGTAAAAGAGCCTCGTTTATATTTAATCGCATCGAACTTTGGAGAAGAGTTTGATTCTGAGTTTTCGCCAGAGCCAACTTCAGCCAAGGAGCTTCCTGACATAGAGATTTTGGTACATAACTTTATTCATGTTGTAGTTGAAGTTTGGGCAGGCAGGCGGTCAGCTTCGCAGATCCAATCTAATTGCCACTACTCTGTTTTTGCTCAACTGCAAGGTAAAAGTGGCAAGTTTGAAACTGTTGGAAGAGTACGGAAAATTCACATTTCACAACCACTAGATGGAATTATTGAAGCAACTGTAACCGTTCGCTACGGGGAGAGATTACGAGTTGTTGTAATTAGATTTGAAGGGTTAGATCACAGATGGCTCTGCACTGCTTTAGAGATAATCTGAATCTATTGAGATTCCCCGTGGCAACGCTTAAATTTCTTTCCTGAACCGCAAGGACATGGCGCATTTCTAGAAACTTCACCAGTTGTACGAACACCTGATTCATCAGCGGCTGTGTATTGAAGTCCGGTTACTGGAAGGGCTTTAGATTCAAGGCCAGGGGCAGTTACTGAATTACTTGTTGGCTCTACGCTAACTTCAATATTGAATAGAAGTCCAGCGATCTCTTCCTTGATTGCATCCATCATCGCAGAGAAAAGTTCATAGCCTTCGCGTTGGTATTCAACAAGTGGATCACGTTGGGCCATTGCGCGAAGCCCAATACCTTCTTGCAGATAATCCATTTCATAAAGATGTTCACGCCATTTACGATCTAGAACAGAGAGCAGAACTTTACGTTCTAGCTCGCGCATAACATTCTCACCCAGAGATTCTTCTCGCTTGGCATATGCGGCCTTACAATCTTCAACAACTTGAGCAACAATGAATTCGGTATCTAAGCCTGCACGAGATCCTGCTTGGGCAGCTAACTCGTCAATTGAGAATGAGATTGGATAGATAGTTTTTAGCGCGGTAAACAATGTATCTAGATCCCAGTCTTCACCGTAACCATTTGCTGTCGCTGCTTGAACATATGCAGTCAAAGTCTCACTTACAAATAGCGCAATTTGCTCTTCAATGTCAGCACCCTCTAAAACCATGCGGCGCTCACCGTAAATAACAGTACGCTGGCGGTTCATTACATCGTCATACTTCAAAACATTTTTACGCATTTCAAAGTTTTGAGCTTCTACCTGAGTTTGTGCTGATCGAATTGCATTTGAAACCATTTTTGATTCGATTGGTTCGTCATCAGGAAGACCTGCTGCTGTTAAGAATCGCTCAACTAATGCGGAGTTGAATCTACGCATCAAATCATCTTGCAGTGAAAGATAAAAACGTGATTCACCAGGGTCACCTTGGCGACCAGATCGTCCACGCAACTGGTTATCAATACGACGAGACTCATGGCGCTCGGTACCAAGCACGTATAGACCACCTAAAGAAACAACTTCTTCGTGACCTTTTTCTACAGCAGCCTTTTGTCGAGCAATTTCTGCTGGCCATTCTTTTTCATACTCGGCTGCATTATCAACTGGTGAAATTCCACGACGTTGTAATTCAAAATCTGCCATGAACTCCGGGTTACCACCAAGCATGATGTCTGTACCGCGTCCGGCCATATTTGTAGCAACAGTTACAGCACCTTTAACTCCAGCACGAGCAATAATGGCTGCTTCACGTTCGTGATGCTTAGCATTTAGAACTTCGTGTGGAACGCCAGATTTACGTAAGAAAGCAGATAGCTCCTCAGATTTTTCAACGCTCACTGTTCCAACTAAAACTGGTTGACCCTTGCGATGGCGCTCAACGATGTCAGCTGTAGCCGCTGCAAATTTTCCACTCTCTGTTTTGTACACTAAATCTGAAGAGTCGATTCGCTGCATATCTCGATTAGTTGGAATTGGAACAACTCCGAGCCTATAGATCTGATCAAATTCAGCCGCTTCTGTTGAGGCAGTTCCGGTCATTCCTGACAATGTTTCATAGAGACGGAAATAATTCTGCAAGGTTATAGTTGCTAAAGTCTGATTCTCATTCTGAATTTCAATGCGCTCTTTGGCTTCAAGTGCCTGATGAAGTCCGTCGCTGTATCTACGCCCTGAAAGCATGCGGCCTGTGTGCTCATCAACAATTAAAAGCTCACCATTCATTACAACATAATCCTTGTCACGCTTAAACAACTCTTTTGCGCGAATGGCATTATTTAAATAGCCAATCATTGGAGTATTAGCTGCTTCGTACAAGTTTTCAATCTGCATTAATTCTTCAACTTTTGTAACGCCTTCTTCTAATATTCCAACAGTCTTTTTCTTCTCGTCTACTTCGTAGTGAAGGTCTCGAGTTAACTTGCCAACTAGATTTGCAAACTCTACGTACCACTTAGTTGCTTTATCAGCAGGACCACTGATAATCAAAGGAGTTCGAGCTTCGTCAATTAAGATGGAGTCAACTTCATCAACAACAGCGAAGAAATGATCGCGTTGTACGCACTCCTGCAACGACCAAGCCATGTTGTCGCGAAGATAATCAAAACCAAACTCATTATTTGTTCCATATGTAATGTCAGATAGATATGACTCGCGCCGCTCGGCTGGTGACATATTGGCAAGAATTACCCCGACTTTTAATCCAAGGAATCGATGAACACGACCCATCCACTCACTATCGCGCTCTGCCAAATAGTCATTCGTAGTAACTACGTGAACGCCGCGACCTGCAAGTGCATTTAAATACGATGGAAGTGTGGCTACTAATGTTTTACCTTCACCTGTGCGCATTTCCGCAATATTTCCTTTGTGAAGTGCTGCTCCACCCATAATTTGAACATCATAATGACGCTGACCAAGTGTTCGTTTTGCTGCTTCTCGTACAACTGCAAAAGCTTCAGGCAAAAGCTCATCAAGTGTTTCACCTTTTGAATAACGATCTTGAAAGATTGCCGTCTGTCCTCGAAGCTCATCGTCAGACATTGCTACAAAGCGTGATTCCTGAGCATTAACAGAGTCAGAGATTTTGCCTAACTCGCGAAGGATACGTCCTTCACCCGCACGCAAAATCTTGTCTACAAAGGCTGGCATCGATGTGACCTTTCAGTACCTAAAACTAATCCGACAAGCATTCACTTGATATCTCAACTGCAAAATACATATGCAATCTATGGCCCTATCTTAGAGGTTGTGCAACACAGGCGGTAATCGCCGATATCTGTGCGTAAAATCCTTGCGAATTTAACGCTCTCGCGGCCTCCTTTAAGGTTGCTCCCGTAGTAATCACATCATCGATGAGTAAAAGTTCTCCGCGGGCCACAGCTTTCATTGAGATCGCGCCCTTCATGTTTTCTAATCGTTGCTTTCGATTAAGTCGACTCTGATCAATGGTTTTTCCTGTCAAGCTTAAGCAATCAAGTACGGGAATTCCTGTTTGTTGGGAAATTTGTTGAACTATATCGATTATAAAACTTCTTCCTCTATTACGAATGGAGCGTTTGCTTGAAGGAATTGGAACAAGTCGGATGTTATTGAGATTGAAATTTAGGTTTTGGAGCTGCCACATGATCGCTTCCATCAATAATTTATCTGCAGACGAGGATCCATTTTCTTTGGCAGCCACAATAATTTTTGCTGCCACCGGTGTATACAAGATTGTTGAGTGAACAGTTAAACCTGATTGTCTAGTTATAAACTTATTTTTTTCCCATTGCGTTGAACAATCGGGGCAGATGATTGGTGAAAGCTTGTTACAACCAAGACAACGTGTGGGAAATATCAACTGTGAAATCTCTTGAACCCTATGCATTAAATAAGTGTTGCAACAATTTATAAGAATGTGGTCAAGCAACTTAAATCTGTGGAGATTAGGGAGTGAAATCCTCTGGCTTTAAGGGTATTAAGCGAGTACGAATTGATTGATTTTCTTTGCGCGGCAAAGTCAAGACAAAGTGTGCACCTCTGCCAGGTCGTCCCCAAGCTTCGAGTTCGCCATTGTGCAGACGCGCATCTTCTAGTGCAATAGAAAGTCCAAGACCCGTACCTCCACGAGTTCGTGCACGGGATGGATCTGCGCGCCAGAAACGGTCAAAAACTCTGAGCAATGAGATTTCATCTAATCCAACTCCAAAATCCCTGACTGAAACAGCTACATCATGTTCTGATGCTTGGATGTTCACATTTATTTGAATCTCCTCTGCATGATCAATGGCATTTGATAAGAGATTTCGCATAATGCGCTCAACTCGGCGGATATCAGCCCGCAGCAAGATTATCGGCTCTTTAGAGTTGACATAGATAACAGTTTTTCGTTGCTTTGCCACAAGCGCCAAATCTTCTACACAGCGCTTGGTTAACAAGACTATGTCAAAGTCAACGATCTCAAGTTGGGCAACCTCTGCATCAAAGCGGGAAACTTCTAAGAGATCCTCTAGCAATCTTTCAAATCGATCAAGTTGAGCTAGAAGGAGCTCTGCGCTGCGGGAAACTGTGGGGTCAAAAGATGTCTTTGAAGAGTTGATTACCTCTGATGCCATACGAAGTGTAGTTAGAGGAGTACGAAGTTCGTGAGAGACATCCGAAACAAAACGTTGCTGGACCTGAGAGAGATTTTGAAGTCTAGCGATCTGTTTTTCAATTGATTCTGCCATCTCGTTGAACGCATGACCTAAAATTGATATTTCATCCTGAGATGTTACTTGCATACGTTTTCTAAAATCACCAGCAGTAAACTCTGTTGCAATTTGTGCAGCGTTACGGACTGGCTTAAGGACTTGTCGTACGACAAGCCATGTGATCAATGTGATTGAAAACATCAATAAAATGCCAGCAAACAATAAGAACCTGTCAATTAGATCTAAAGTCTCTTTCTCACTTGCCAAAGAGAAGATTAGATACATTTCATAACTACCGGCTTTTGGAATCGTGATTTTTTGCCCAACTGCTACACCAGGAATTCTTTGTCCTTCAGCATATTTCATCTGCGTGTAGGCGGAAATTGGAGTTACTGAGGCTTGAACTTCTGTCCGCAAAGAGTTCGGAATCGTTGATGGTTTTATATTATTTGAAGCTATCTCGTAGTTTTTAGAGGATTTCTTTCCTGGGCTACTTAGAAAAACCACCTCACGTGCGTTTTCATTACTAGTAAATGTTGTTGCAGAACTTACAACATCATCAATAATTTTTTGAATCTGTTTGTTACTCTCATTTTCTGCAAACAGTAGCCGGTACTGTGCTGTATAAATTGTCGAACGTGCCTCAATGAACGCTGAATTTAAATTTACCTGTCTAATTCCATCTGTAAGCCGAGAGTTGAGTGCCGAACCTGTAACCCAAACAACTCCTAAAGAGATTGTTGCTGTCAAAATAATCACCTTAAAAGCAAGTGAGTTACGAATCTTCCAAAGTAATCGATTCATAATTAAGAACCGACCAAAACTCCAGCTTTGTAGCCAACACCTCTGATTGTGATTACCAATTCTGGATTCTCCGGGTCTCGCTCAATTTTTGATCGCAACCTCTGTATATGAACATTAACCAGACGAGTATCTGTTGATTGCGCATATCCCCACACTTCGCTGAGTAGGGCATCACGGGAAAAAACTCGACCAGGCTCACGGGCCAATGCAACAAGCAAATCAAACTCTAAGCGAGTCAACTGTATTTGCTTTCCATTTCGCAAGAGTTGATGTGCTTGAACATCAATTTTCAAATCACCAATTGTTATAATCCCTGAAACATCTGTGTTTGTTCGTCGAAGACGAGTTCTAACACGTGCAACTAGTTCAGAAGCATGACGAAAAGGCTTGACCATATAGTCATCTGCCCCTGCTTCTAGACCTCTGACGACGTCTTCAGTCTCACCTTTTGCAGTAAGCATGATGATTGGAACCATAGATTGAGCGCGTATTAATTTACAAACTTCAACTCCATCGATTCCAGGCAACATAACATCAAGAAGTATTAGATCTGGAGTTTTTTTGCGAAAAGCATCTAGCGCTTCATCGCCACGGCTTACTAAATCCACATCGATGCCAGCATCGTTTAAAACGATGCCGAGCATCTCTGCGAGATCATGGTCGTCATCGACGACCATTACTAATGTCATTAGCTCCCGTGTTCCCAGGAATTCAAATACATATCCTGAGCCGGTGTTAGTACATCAATTCGTCCACCCATACTGATCAACTTAAGTGCTGCTACTTCCTTGTCGATGTAAGTAGGCACTTCGTGCACACCTGGCTTTAGATTTTTAGCTTCCTTAACCAAGTATTCGGCTGTAAGTGCTTGATCAGAAAATGACATGTCCATTACAGATGCTGGGTGACCTTCTGCAGCTCCCAAGTTAACTAAGCGACCTTCTGCAAGTAGAAGTAAACGTCGTCCATCTTTGAGTACATATTCATCTGTCTGGTGACGCATTTTCTCATTCTTTTGCTTTGAGTTTTGTTCAAGCCAAGCAACGTCAATTTCAATATCAAAGTGTCCTGAGTTAGCCATGATTGCTCCATCCTTCATGACTGCAAAGTGTTCGTCACGGAGAACATCGCGGTTGCCCGTTACAGTAATGAACACGTCACCGATTTTTGCTGCATCTGCCATTGGCATTACTCGGAAACCTTGCATCATTGCATCTAATGCTTTTGTTGGATCAATCTCAGTAACGATTACATCAGAGCCCATTCCTTTTGCTCGCTCTGCTACGCCTTTTCCGCAATAGCCAAAACCAGCTACAACAACAATTCTTCCTGCTAGCAAAAAGTTAGTAGCGCGGAATACTGCATCTAAGGTTGATTGACCTGTTCCGTAGCGATTATCAAACATGTGCTTTGTATCAGTATCGTTTACAGCAATCATTGGAAACTGTAACGCTCCGTCTTTTGCCATTTGGTTCAGGCGAATTACACCAGTAGTTGTCTCTTCGCAACCTCCAGCAATGTTTGGAATCAATTCTTTGCGAGTGGTATGAAGTGTGTTGACAAGGTCGCAGCCATCATCAAAAACTTGGTGCGGTTGAATGTCTAGAGCAGCATTGATGTGCTTGTAGTAACCATCACGATCAACTGCGTTGCGTGCAAATACGCTAATGCCATATTCGTGGACCAAGGCCGCTGCAGTGTCATCTTGTGTTGACAAAGGATTTGATGCACAAAGAGCAATATCTGCCCCACCGGCTTTTAGAACTCGCATTAAGTTTGCTGTCTCTGTAGTTACGTGCATACATGCTGCAATTCTTACCCCAGCAAATGGTTGTGACTTTTCAAAGCGCTCACGAATCTGTGCAAGAACTGGCATGTTGCGCTCAGCCCATTCGATTTTCTTGCGACCGGCAGCAGCTAACGATGCATCTGCAATGTCATGCTTTGGAAGAGTTGCAGTAACAGGAACATTCATTTGATTCTCCTTATAAGGTATTTAAAGTATTAATTGGATACCTAAGGTGTAGGGCTCTACTGTGCTAGGCGGCTATGTGCATAGATTACTGCCCCAACACGATAAATTCGTAATGGAAAACGGGCGCTAATTTCGAATTAAAGCCAGAACTTGATCACGTATCGACTGCATCTGAGCCTGATCTTTAGCCTCAACGTTGAGCCTTAGCAATGGTTCAGTGTTTGAGGGCCGAAGGTTAAACCACCAGCTATCACCATTTACGGTCAGGCCATCTAAGTAATCGATCTCAACCTCAGTCGATAAAAATCGCTCTTTTACATTCTCAGTTGCCTGTTGCACATCGTCTACCTTTGTATTTATCTCCCCGCTTTGTACATACCGAGAGTAAGAGGCTAATAGCTCAGAGATGCTCTCTTTACTTGTGCCAAGTGCTGCAATGGCATGTAAGGCTGCTAAAGCACCAGAGTCGGCGCGCCAGAAATCTTTAAAATAGAAATGCCCCGAATGCTCTCCACCAAAAACAGCACCGCTTTCTGCCATTAATTTCTTAATATTTGAATGACCGACCCGAGATCGTAGGCCTATCCCCTTATTTTCAGAGATCACCTCTTGAACTGTGCGAGATGAAATCAAGTTATAAATTATTTTTGAGCCAGGATTTTTCTTGAGCGCACGTTCGGCTATTAATGCCGTAAGGGCAGAGGGATTGATCCCTTCACCGTTTTCATCGACAAGAAAGCAGCGATCGGCATCTCCATCGAAGGCAAGTCCAAGATCTGCTGAATGTTCTTTTACTGCCTTTTTCAGATCTACCAAAGTGGTTTCATCAAGTGGATTTGCCTCATGGTTTGGAAAACTGCCATCTAATTCAAAGTACATAGGAATCACTTCGCAGTTGAGTCTGGCAAAAATTGCCGGGGCTGTATAGCCGGCCATGCCGTTTCCGGCATCAATGACTAACTTAAGTGGACGAATTTCACGAAGATCCACAAGAGTTAACAAGTGATCTACATATTCTTCCAACATGTTTTGGTGCTTTTCAATACCTACATTTCTAAGTGTGATTGGTGAGCCTTCTCGAACGAATTTTTCAATCGTTAAAAGTCCTGATTCCTTACCTATGGGGCGGGCCTGGCTAAGGCAAAGTTTTATTCCGTTGTACTCAGCAGGGTTATGGCTTGCAGTAAACATTGCACCAGGTAAACCAAGTTTGCCCGAAGCAAAATACATTAAATCTGTCGAGGCTAAGCCAATTCGAATTACATCCATGCCTTGAGATGTTACGCCCGCTGAAAAAGCTTCAGCTAAAAACGGTGAAGAAGGACGCATGTCTTCACCGATTACTACTGTTGCAGGTTCACGTTCTATCTGCAAAAAACGGGCAAATGCTACGCCTGTTTCAAATGCAAAATCAGAATCTATCTCACTATCAACAAGCCCACGGATGTCGTAGGCCTTAAATATATTTGGTGAAATATCCATTAACTATTTAATTTGGGACAGAGCGTAAGTGTCCGCGACGGCCTATCTGTTGTCCTGAAGGAGCTGCATTTGTTGAAGAGGTCTTTCCAACGCTTTGTGTTGCAATTTCTCTTACCGCATCTGCAATAACCATTAAATCATCATCACTAGGGCCGACATCTTCATTTGTTATCTCAGCTTTAATCACGTTCCAACCATTTGGAACTTTTAATCTAGTTCCATGCAAGACACAAAGATCATATGCGTGAGGTTCTGAATATGTTGCTAGAGGACCAACTACTGCCGTTGACTCTGAATAAACATAGGTCAAGGTCATAGTTGCAAAGGATTTACAACCAGCTCGGGAGCAACTGCGTCCACCTTGGATTCTCATGAACTTAAGGTTAGTGGGGTGAGATGAGAAATCTTGGGATTATCAAGGATTCAAAACTTGAATGTTTGAATCTGGGATTTCTGTCTTTGCCAATTCACTACCAATAGCAAAGGGGAAATACCCAATTCCATTGACCGAAGTCACAATGGCCCCAGCAAAGCTGCCTTTTTTAACCTTCGTGATTGTCAGAGTACGGGCAGAAGATGGGGGTCTCCAGGTCGCAATATCATTTCCGACCACGCTCTTACTTACAGTTTTTCCATTGTCCAATTTCAGATCTATTGAAACATTGATCTGATCACCGGCAAATACTATTAATGGTGATAATCCGGTAATTGCCATTGTTAACTCGGAAAGCTCCGGTGCAGGTGTACTCCAAACATAATCGGATTTTCCAGAAGCAGAAATTCGTGATTTAACTGCCGCCACAATTGGCTCTGTTGCGTTGATCCTGATGGCAAATGCCTCTGATGAAACTTCTGGTTTCAATACAAACTCTGTAACTTGACCGGCTGAAATCAATCGTGAGTTAAGACCTACTGGAATAAAAACACCATCAGCAGATAGAACTTCTACAGTTATATCTGCATCAACTTGCCCTGGGGCTAAAACTCGAATCGTATGGCCCTGTGAGTTTGATTGACCTCGCACAGGTTTTTGAGCTGGTATCGCTGGAATAGTTAACGACTTACTGGCAGAACTTACGGAATTTATTAGGTCTCCACCAATACTTCGAAGACCCTGACCCTGCTCATCGATCATAAAAGAGTTTATTCGCCCAGATTGTGGCTCAACCAACAACGCTAATGCTTGATCTCCTGGAGCAAAAGTATCTACAGGTATGACTGAAAAGTTCTTTGCTTTTATATTAATGGTTTGTAGTTGCTGCTTACCATTTTCAGAAAACGCCTGAATATCAACAATTGAATCACTTAGTCCAGAGTTGATAACCACTAGGCGTGCTCTCGTAGTTACATCGGCGCTTGCACCGACAAACCACTGTGAAGTCACAGGGCCTATGCAAAGCGCTGCTCCACCCCACCGACCTGCGCGACTTTGCCAAACAACGGGCGTAGTGACTTCACTGTTAACCAATAGGGAATCAGCGATAACGGGGAGCCTTGAGAGCTTTGCTGCTGAGGTTTTTGCGGTTCTATCTTGCAACCTTTGAAATTGAGTTTTTGTTGATCCTAATGAAATTTGTGAAGATAAACCTGCCAAAGTAGGTGGGCAGACAACAGCGGGGAAAGATTCGGTATAGGTCTTTGTTGATCTAGTTGCATCAACAAGGTTTGCTAAACCAAATACGATTAGAAATATTGTGATGAATTGAATTGGCCTAGTTAACTTCATGCCAACTCCGTATCGGATATTTCACGCTTACGGCGACCACCGGGAAGGGCTAAAACAAGAAGCGTGACAAAAAAGATAAGTTGTAGTGAGATCCAACCTCGACGAATAGTTCCATCGTGAATAAGGGTGATTTCACCCGCTTGCTCCACTTTAAATGTTGGTAGACCCTGTTCATTTTTACTACGTTCAAGTCGATACCCATCTTGAAGTACTTGCCAAGAACGGTTATAGGTTTCAGTTAAAACCAAAGTTCCTGCGGAGGGAAGATTTGTTCGTGCTCCCTCAACACCAGATTCCAAAAATATTGTATAACCATTTTCGGTCTTGAAGATTAATCGTCCAGTTTCTCCTGCTACTTGCCACACAACACCGGCAGATGTCTCAGATGTTCTAGTAAATCCCCCAAGGCCATCTATGGCTCGAATTGTCTCTTTCTCGATTGGCGCTTTTGCAAAAACATATTTAATTCCGTGATCGCTAAGGGTAGTGCTGCTTGTAATACCTGAACCATCAATGAGCCCAAGAGCGGCCTGTGCAATCGCATTGGTCTGTTCTGGTGCGACATCGGGATCGCTCAAAGAAATATCTTTACCGCGTGAAATAAAGTATTGAATCTTGCTTTGGTTTGCCGATGAAGATTCTCGTAGAACTAAGATTTTGACATCGCCCTCTACATTTAAAAATGCTGGCATTACTGTTGCACGATTGGCTTGTACAAGGGATTGGGCCCCAGTTGTGACTGAAAATACTGAAGCCAAAACACCATAAACGATTGTTGTAAGCAAAAAAAACGCCGCTAAATAGTGTCGATAGTGAATATGACTTAAAACCAACGTTGGTCGCAAGCGATCTAACAAAACAGTACCTGAACAAATTGCTGCCAAAGTGGCAAGTGCGATAATTGGTCCGGCCCACACCTTTGTAGATGCTTCGTTACCGTGTGAAGATACATCGATTGAACTGATTACCGCAGCTAAAGCCAATAGACCAACTCCATACTCTGCAATCCTGCGGGCATTCGTTGAAGAGAACAAAGAAACAAATAGAACTAACAGGATTGGGCTAACCAACCAGATTGGTAGAAATCCACCCGGATCTCCTAAAACAGTTTTAACAACTCCGGCTCCTGGTATGGCAATTCCTGGCTCAGCTAAGAACCGACTTGGTTGAACTATCGCCTCCAGTGAATAAGGGATGTTAACTAAAAAGGGTACGAATACTGTAAAAGCACGCTTCTTAAATCTATCTGCATAAAGTTCATCGTCTGCCACCTTTGCATGCTTTTCGTAATCTGAAATTGAAATGACAATCAGGCCAATAAGGGCCACCACAAAGGCCATCAATGTAAAGGCATAGAGGAGTGAGAGAAGTAATGCTGTTGCAAAAATTTGTCGCCAACTAAGTTTTTCAATATTTTCCCACTTATAAATGGTGGTTACAATAATTGGACCAAGCGCCAAAATGACCAGTGTTGCTAACCTTCCGGTACTAATTGCGGCAAGAGTTACCGGGGACATTGCATAAAGAAATGCTGCAGGAATGGATATCCAGAGGTTTTGAGTTAACTTTTTTAGTAAATGCAGCGCTGACCCCATAATCAATAGAGGCGCGATTAAAAATAGTAACGTGACGAAAAATGATGCATTGCCGAGTGTAAGAATTGATCCCAATGCGATTATTGCAACCCATGTTGGTGTCGCAC